>JAHENO010000012.1 GCA_018609945.1 Haloarculaceae archaeon
CGCCGGCGAGGACTACGACATCCGCCCGGTCGGCATGGGCGTCTACGGCACCACCGGCCGCATGGAGAAGGGCTACCGCCTGTTCGGGCACGAACTCGAACTGGAGTACAACCCCGCGGAGGCGGGCCTGACCTTCCACGGCGTCAAGGACGCCGACTTCATCGGCAAGGAGGCCTACGCCGAGGCCATCGAGGAGGACAACACCGCGACGCTGTGCACGCTGTCGGTCGACGACCACGCCCCCTCCGGCGGCGAGAACCGGTTCATGCTGGGGAACGAACCGGTCCTCAACGAGGAGGGAGACGTCATCGTCGACGAGGAGGGCCGCCGCTCCTACGTGACGAGCGCGGGCACGGGCCCGAGCGTCGGCAAGCACCTCCTCATGGCGTACCTCCCGCCGGAGTACGCCGACGAGGGACGCTCGCTGCAGGTCGAGTACATGGGTGAGCACTACCCGGTGACCGTCGAGGTCGTCGGCAGCCGCCCGCTGTTCGACCCCAAGAACGAGCGCATCCGGAGTTAATCGAAACTCCCTTTCTGACCCACACCGAAGGTTACGACAATGGATGTACTAGCCTGTTTGAAACGAGTACCGGAGACGGGAGCAAAGATCGTCCTGACCGAGGACCAGCAGGACATAGACACGACCAACCTCGGGTTCACGATGAGCCCACACGAGGAATGTGGGATCGAGGAGGCCGTCCAGATCGCCGAGGAGACCGGCGGCTCTGCGACGGCGCTGACGCTGGGCGGCGAGGAGGCCAAAGAGCAGGTCCGGACCGCGCTGGCGATGCAGGCCGACGACGGCGTGTTGCTCGAGAAGGACGGCGCCGAGTGGGACCCACAGAACGTCGCCGCGGCCATCGCCAACTACATCGAAGACCGGATGGCGGAGGACGGGTTCGACCTCCTGGTGTTCGGCAACGAGTCGGCCGACGCCGGCAACTACCAGGTCGGCGTCCGCGTCGCCGAGCAACTCGACCTGCCCATCGTGACGAGCATCAAGGACCTCGAGGTCAACGAAGAGGCGGGCACTGTCACCGCCGAGCGCGAGGTCGGTGGCGGCTCCGAGGTCTACGAACTCGACCTCCCCGCCGTCGTCGCGGTCAAGGAGGGACTGAACGAACCCCGCTACGCCTCGATGCGCGCACGGATGCGGGCCCGCAAGCAGACCGTCGAGTCCGTTCCCGTCGAGAAAGAACACGAGGCTGGCCTGGAGAAGGTCCGCCTCGAAACGCCCGAGAAAGACGAGGGCACCGCCGAGATTCTCGGCGAGGGTCCCGAGGCAGTCCCGGAGATCATGCGCGTCCTGCGCGAACTGGAGGTGCTCTAAATGATCCTGACGTTCGTCGAACACGAGGCCGGCGTTCCCGAGGACACGACCCTGGAAGCACTGACATTCGCTCGCGACGTCGCCGACCAGACCGACTCGGCCATCGAGGCGGTCGTCTTCGGCGACGAGGGCCCCGCGGTGGCCGACGAGGTCGGCGCCTACGGCGTCGGTGCCGTCCACGCCGTCTCACACCCCGACCTGGACACCTACGCCCCCGAGGCGTGGGGCGAGAGCGTCTCGCAGCTCGTCGACGAACTGTCGCCCGAAGCAGTCATCGCACCGGGCAGCGACCGCGGTCACGAAGTGCTGGCCCACACGGCCGCCAAGCGCGACCTCGCGATGGCAGCCAACTGCCTGGAGGTCGAAGCCGGGGACAGTTACGAACTGACCCGCCAGCGCTGGGGCGGCACGTTGCTCGAACACGCCCGCCTGTCGGGCGAGACGAAACTGCTCTCGGCCGCACCCAACGAGATCAGCGCCGAACCCGCCGACGACGGCGGCGAGGCGGCCGTCCAGGAGTTCGAGCCCGACCTCGAGGAGTCGGACCTGCGCGTGCAGATTTCGTCCATCGAGGAGTCCGACGAGGAGGGCATCCCGCTGGGCGAGGCTCGCACCGTGGTCAGTGGTGGCCGTGGCGTCGGCAGCCCCGAGGGCTTCGACAAACTGGAAGAACTGGCGGACCTGCTCGACGCCGCCATCGGTTCCTCGCGGGCCGCGGTCAACGAGGGCTGGCGCAGCCACGACGACCAGATCGGCCAGACCGGTACCAAGATTTCCCCCAAGCTGTACATTCCCTGCGGGATTAGCGGCGCCGTCCAGCACATGGTCGGGTGCAAGGGCGCCGAGAACATCATGGCGATCAACACCGACCCCGAGGCCGCGATCATCCAGAAGGCCGAGTACGCGGTCATCGGCGACCTCCACGAGGTCGTCCCCGAACTCAACGAGGCCATCCGCGAAGAGACAGGCCAGTAGCGGCATGGACTGGGACGCCCGGACCGCGCTGCGGGTCGTCCTCGTCGCAGGAGGCGTCGGATACGTCGTCTGGGGTGCCATCGACGGGCAATTGCGGCTCGTCGGCGTCGGTGCCCTCGCTGTCGCCGTCGGCCTGTTCGGTCTCTACCGCGAGGGGCTCGGTCGCCCCGAGGCGTGACCTCGCGATCGAACGGTCACTGTCAGTCCACGACGCCCGTAGCTCTGGGCCGGCGTTGCTCGAACTGGGCGGGGTGGCAGATTCCCTTCCCCGTCGACACGGCCAGGGACGTGACGAGGGACGAGAGCGGCGACATCGTCACCTATCTCGAGGTACACTACGGCTGAGGAGCAGTGTGTAGCCGCCCGTCCGGAGACGCCGGGGTCACCCGGACGGTGTCCGAACGGTCCGCTGTACTTCCGCGAAGTACTCCTGATCGTCCAGTTCGCCATTGCTGTGCCGCCGGGCCAGCGACGCGGTCGCTTCCACCACTGCCGGGTCGGCGTCCGGGCGCTCGACGATGATCCTGAGGCCGCTGTGTCCCTCCGCCCGACTCTCGTCGGGGACGACGTTCGAGTAGGCGAGCAGGATGTCCTGCATATCGCTCGCTGTCTCCACCTGCGACTGGTTTTCGCCCTGCTGGTACCCGACGAGCCACCAGGCGCGGTCCTCCGATGCTCCCACCTCCTCGTACGTGATGTCGTTCTGTTCGAGCGTCTGCTTGAAGTCGAAAAAGGCGGCGGGCATGAGTCGCCGGACGAGACGTGCGTTACCGGCTGCGGTGCCCTCGGGTCCGGAGCCGAACGCTGGCGTGTTGTCGAACACGATCCGGTGGTCGCCGGGCTCGATCTCCCCGACGAGCGTAGTCCCGGCGATGACGCCTGTCGCAGAGAGCCCCTCGACCGAGCGAACTTCCTCGCCCGCCTCGTAGGCCTCGAAGTCCTCCTCGGCGATCGTCCAGATGTCGAGGGTGCCTCGGTTCACGGTGGCGTCGATCGCGAGTGTCTCCGTCTCTGTCGGGGACAGAACCGTAGTCGTGTACTCGCCCGCCGGGAGTTCGAACTCGAGGGTCAGGCGCAGTCGGTACGCTTCCTCCGACTGATCGGTGACCGATGTCGCGTCCGTCCGTGCTGCCTGGTGGTTCGATGATCCCAGCAGCGAACAGCCAGCCATAGATCCGACGGCACAGAGGGACAGGAACCCGCGGCGATGCATACCTCCGGTTGTATCGGGTGTAATAAAAGGCGTGCTATCCGGGCGAGCGATCGACGGCAGAGTTTTGACGCCCCGACCCGAGGAAAGCGACGTATGGAGCAGCCACGACGAGCCTTCCTGGAGGACTTGCTCGACACGGCGACGCCCTCGGGCTTCGAGGCCGCGGGCCAGCGCCGGTGGATCGAGTACGTCGAGGGGTTTGCCGACGAGGTACGGACCGATGACTACGGGAACGCCGTCGCGGTCCTGGAGGGTGGCGAGCCCGCGGTGGCGCTGGCGGGCCACGGCGACGAAATCGGCTTCATGGTGCGGGACATCGAGGACAGCGGCGCGATCCGGATGACCGCAATCGGCGGCTCGGACCGCACTGTCTCGAAGGGCCAGCACGTGCAGATTCACACAGACGACGGGCCGGTGCCGGGCGTGGTCGGCCAGACAGCCATCCACCTGCGCGACCGCGAGGACGAATCCGTCGACGACATCACCGAACAACACGTCGACATCGGCGCCGACGACGCCGACGAGGCCGCGGAGCTGGTCGAGCGCGGCGACCCGATCACCTTCGAGCAGACAGTCACCGAACTCGCCAACGGCCGGATCGCCGCCCGCGGCCTCGACAACCGCATCGGCACCTGGGCCGCGGCCGAGGGACTCCGGCGGGCCGCAGAGGCCGACCCCGAGGCGACCGTCTATGCCGTCTCGACGGTCCAGGAGGAACTCGGCCTGCAGGGCGCGAAGATGGTCGGGTTCGACCTCGCGCCCGACGCCGTGATCGCGACCGACGTCACCCACGCGACCGACGCGCCGGGGACGCCCGCCGACCAAGAGACCGGGATCGAACTCGGCGCCGGGCCGGTCGTCGCCCGCGGGAGCGCAAACCACCCCCGGGTCGTCGCGGCCGTCCGCGAGGTCGCCGACGACGCGGACGTCGACGTGCAGTTACAGGCCGCGGGTAGCCGCACCGGGACGGACGCCGACGCCTTCTACACCTCGCGGGGTGGCATCCCGTCGCTGAACCTCGGCGTCCCCAACCGCTACATGCACACGCCCGTCGAGGTGCTCGACCTGGACGACCTCGACGCGGCGGCGGATCTGCTGGGTGGATTCGCGGCCAGCGCCCACGAGTTCGAGTTCGCGGTCGAGGTCTGAGCCGACTGCGTCCCGCGTGGTCAAGTCCTAGCGAGGATCTGTGAAGACAGCACGAAAGCTCGCGACCGCTCGCTAGGAATCGATGAGAGAGACGAAGCAAAACTGCGACCAGCCAGAAAGCGGCCGGGGGCTTAGTGCCGCTGGCGGCGTGATTCGACCACGGTCATCTTGTCTCCGACCAGTACCGAAGCTCCGAGCCGGTACGTTTAAGCGCCCGTCGCCGGGCAGTGTGGGTATGAGCGAGCGTGGGAACAGACCGCTGGACCTGTTGGAAGCGTCGGTCGGGACGGAGGTGACTGTCCACCTGAAGGGTGGCGAGGTCTACGAGGGGCTGTTGGCGGGGTACGACCAGCACATGAATCTGGTCGTCGAGGAGGGCGAAGACACAACGATTATACGCGGTGATAACGTGGTTTCGATACGTCCATGACCTCAGGAACCCCGAGTCAGGGCAAGAAAAACACCACGACACACGTGAAGTGTCGCCGCTGTGGGGAGAAGTCCTACCACTCCAAGAAGAAGGTCTGTTCGTCCTGCGGCTTCGGCAAGTCGGCCAAGCGTCGGGAGTACGCCTGGCAGAGCAAAGCCAGCGAGTGAGATGCACGAGAAGTGCGGCGTTGTCGGCATCTCTCTGGCCGACCGCGACGCCGCCCGCCCCCTCTACTATTCGCTGTATGCCCTCCAGCACCGCGGCCAGGAGTCGGCCGGGATCGTCACCCACGACGGCTTCCAGCAACACGAGCACGTCGAGATGGGCCTCGTCGGTGACGCCTTCTCGCTGTCCGACCTGGAATCGCTCGCCGGCACCAACGGCATCGGTCACGTCAGGTACCCCACGGAGGGTGGCGTCAACGAGTGCTGTGCCCAGCCCTTCTCGGTGTCGTTCAAGAGCGGGTCGCTCGGCCTGGCGCACAACGGCAACCTCGTCAACACGGACGAGATCCGCGAGGAACTCGCCGGGCTGGGGCATGCCTTCACCTCGACCGGTGATACGGAAGTCATCGCTCACGACCTCGCGCGCAACCTCCTCGAAGAGGACCTCGTGCGCGCGGTGAAATCGACGATGGACCGCGTCCACGGGTCGTACTCGCTGACGATCATGCACGACGAGACCGTCCTCGGCGTGCGGGACCCGCAGGGCAACCGGCCGCTGTGTATCGGCGAACTCGACGACGGCTACGTCATCGCCTCCGAGTCGGTCGCCATCGACACCCTGGACGGCGAACTCGTCCGCGACGTCCGGCCGGGCGAACTGGTCGTCCTCCGGCCCGACGGGAGGGGCTTCGACTCCTACCAGCTGGTCGACCGCGAGCACACGGCCCACTGCTTTTTCGAGCACGTCTACTTCGCGCGCCCGGACTCGGTCGTCAACGAGGAACTGGTCTACGAAGTGCGCCGGGAACTGGGTGCGCAACTCTGGGCGGAGTCGGGCATCGACTCCGACGTCGTGATGCCGGTCCCAGACTCGGGGCGGGCCTTCGCCTCCGGGTACGCGGAGGCCGCCAGCGAGGCGGGCGCGGACGTCGAGTTCGCGGAGGGGCTGATGAAAAACCGCTACGTCGGGCGGACGTTCATCATGCCCACCCAGGACGAGCGCGAGCGGGCGGTCCGGCTGAAGCTCAATCCGATCATGTCGACCGTCGACGGCCGGAGCGTGACGCTCATCGACGACTCCATCGTCCGCGGGACGACCTCGACGCAACTGGTCGCGTTGCTCCGCGACGCCGGTGCCCAGGAGGTCCACGTCCGAATCGGCTCGCCGCCGATCGTCGCGCCCTGCTATCTGGGTATCGACATGGCCACCCGGGAGGAACTTATCGCCGCCGACAGGGACGTCGAGGAGATCCGCGAGGCCATCGGTGCCGACTCGCTTTCGTATCTCTCCATCGAGGCCATCACCGAGGCGCTCGGGAAAGCCGACACCGACCTCTGTCTGGGCTGTGTCACCGGCGAGTACCCCTACGACATCGAGGGGGAGGAACGCGACCGCGACGTCACGCGGCCGACGAGCGACCACGCGGCCAGTGCCGACGACTAGCCACTCCGTTCGGCTCCCGTCCCGTTCGCCGCCCCGTCCTCGACCCAGCCCGGTCGGCTCACCGTGGTCGTGCCGACCCCGGTCGTCCGGACCGAGAACTCCACGCGGGTCTCCGGTCGGATGGTCGTGTACGTCCACCGCCCGTAGGTGATGACACCCTCCCCGGTGACGTGGACAGTCCCGGACGCGTCGCGGATCCCCTGGTAGGGGTCGCCGTCGGTCCTGATCCAGTAGGTCCCGTTGTCGTCGGTCGGTTGCCCGTGGAGCGTGCTGTCCTCGACGGACAGCGACCAGCGCAGGTACCGCGCCAGCTGGCCGAGCATCCGCGAGGTCGACAGCCGCGACCGGACGTACGCATCGCCCGGTCCGGGCCGCACCCACGTTCGGTTCCCGTTCGAAAACGCGTCCGCACCGACGATTGCCCGCGGCGACGTCTGCAGGGTGCCTGTCTCGGCAACCGACACGCTGTATCGGTCGCGCCTCTCGACGCGGACCGTCTCGACGAAGGCCCCGGTCACCCGCCCGTCCTCGAACTCGCGATACTGGACCCTGACCGTGAAGGAGGTGTTCGAGAGTACCGACCGGTGTGTCGCGATCAGCGCGTCGATGTTCGCGAGTCCGTCCGCGCCGATCCCCGGTGGGCGCTCGCCCGTCACCCGACTGTAGGCAACGTCGAGCGAGTCCTGTGATGTCCTCTCGGCGGACGACTCCCCGGTCGCGATCGCCGCCCCGTTCCGGTCCCCGGCCGACGTCGGCGTCCCGGCGGGTGTCGGGGACGGCGTCTCCGCGCTGACGGCCCGGTCACTGTCCCCGATATCGGGTGACGGGGCAGGCATACCGGCGGCCAGCACTCCGACCAGGAGGACCATCCCCGCCACCGCGAGGACGGCTGTCAGCCTGCTCCGGCGCCACGTCGGTCGGCCCCCGAGCGTGGCGCCGTGCTCGTTCCGCTCGGCCCGCGATGTCTCCCCGGCCGACTGGTCCGTCACCATACCGGTGGGTGTGCTATCCTCGGCGGGTCCCGCATCACCTGGCTCGCCCTGTCCGTCGAACCCGTGGCGACCGACCGCACTCCCGAAGTGTCTCCCGAGCAGGTCCCGCGCGACCGACCGGTGGAGGGCGAAGGCGATCTGTTCGTAGAGCGCGTCGGCGTCAACGACGTCGAGATCGGAGTCGGTGACTGTCCCGGCCTCGACCGTCACGATGGCGTCGACGTCGGGCGGGACGTCGGCGACGTCGGTGGGCTGGACCGCGAGGGTGCGACCGCCGGGATAGAGACGGAACAGCCCGTCGTCCTGGCGTTCGACGTCGTACCCTCTCGCGGCGTAGAGGTCGGCCACGAACGCCGCGACCGTCCCGGGATCTGCGTCCCGGCAGGCCGCGACAAACCGGTCCCGCGACACCAGCGGCATGGGTACGGTAAGCGGTCCACGGGGTTAAATTACCCCCACGGTCCGAATCCACCGACCATCTCTCCCGTCCGCCGCCCGTCTGACGGGGGTTTAAGCGGGTGTGCCTGTCCATACCACGCACGGTGTACACGGTGTCACGATCGACCACAACACTCCTCGAGGCGGAGGACGGCCTGGATTCCGCCAGCGACACGGCGGCCGAATCGGAGTTCGTGTGGGCGAGCCTCGATGACCCGGCCGAAGACGACGCTCCCGACCTCCGGGAGCGCGTGCAGGCACTGGAGGCGGAGCTGTCGCGGGTGCGGGACCAGCGCGACCGGCTCGCGGCGAAGGCCGACCGCGTCGACGAACTCGAACGGCAGGTCGAGCGGCTCAAAAACGAGAAGCGGACGCTCATCCAGGCCCGCAAGGAGAGCCCGCAACTCGTTCCCCGCGACGAAACCGCCCCATCGGTCACACAGCGACGCTGGGACGGGCGGCTATGGACCTACCTGAAACGGCGGTTCTTCTAGTAGACGACGTACAGCAGCGCGTAGACGACGAGGCCGAGCGTGAAGGAGATCAGCCACAGCGTCGCGGCGACGCGCCCGACACGGGGATGTGGCGTCTCCGGGAGGGCCGCGATGTCGTGAGTGAGAGCGAGCAAGAGTACGTAGTACAAAAGCGGGATACAAATGATGGCGAGCAGGATGTGGATCGCCAGCGTCGGCAGGTAGACGAACCGGTAGACCGGCTTGGGGCCGGGAAAGGGCGTCGGCCCCTCGAGCGAGACGCGATAGAGATAGAGCACGAGGAAGGTGACGAACAGGACGAGACTCGCGAGCATCGCCCGGCGGTGACTGGCGATCCGACCCCGGCGGACGCTGACGACGCCGTACGTGATGGTCCCGATGGCCGCGAGGCTCACCAGCGCGTTCACGTGCGGGACGGCCGCGACGAGGGGAGCCACTCGCGGCACCAGGGCCGTGGGGACGACGCCACCGACGGCGGAGAACACGAGCGCGAGCGAGACCACCGAGAGAACAGCCGTGAGTTCTCGCACCCGGTCCTGTGCCCGCAGTTCCATACGCGAATCTGGGGCCAGGAGCACAAAAGGGGTTCCGCCTCGGGGCGGATCGGTCCGGTGGACGCAGGCGAACGGTTCCACGCCGGGGCGGTCACACCTGATCGAGCCAGTCCCGTGCGCGAGCCTGCCCGGTCTCCGCGATGGCCGCCAGTTCTTCGGCGTCCCGCTCCGCGAGGTCGGCAGCCGTCTCGATACCGGCCGCACGGAGGCGCCCGGCGTACGTCGAACCGATGCCATCGATGGCGCTGATATCGTCGGCGCCGTCCTGGCTCTGGCCCTCGCCACCCGGAGCTACATCGGCCTGTCCCTCGGAGTGTTCGGCGAACCACTCGGCGACCCGGGGCCAGTACTCCTCGTGTGAACTGGACGACACCGAGATGCCGATGTGGCCCGTCGGGAACTCGATGATCTCGGTCTCGTCGCTGCCGACGACCTCGTTGAACGGGACCGAGGCCTCGGACGGAACGAGGTTGTCGTACTCACCGACGATCTGGAGGACGGGCATGTCGATGTTCCCGGCGTCAACCGGCTCGCCGTCCAGTTCGAGTTCGTTCCGGGAGAGTTCGTTGTCCTGGTAGACCGTCTCCATGAACTCCACGTAGGTCGCGCCGGCGACGTCGACACCTTCGTCGAGCCACCGTTCCATCCGGGCGAAGTTCGCGACGAACTCCTCGTCGTCGAGTTTCTCGTAGAAGGAGACGTACTTGGTGACCGTGTTCTGGACGGGGTCCATCATCTCGAACATGGCCGCGAGCAGGTCGGCCGGGACGTTGCCCGAGACGTCGACGACGCTCTCGGGCTCGAAATATGCGTCCGTGCCCCACAGTTCGAGAACGCCGCCCTCGCCCTCGAAACACAGCGTCCCCGCGATCTCCCCGAGGGCGTTGACCTTCCGGGGATTGCGTGCGGCGTACATCGCGGTCAGCGCGCCACCGATACAGTAGCCCAGGACGTTGACGGCGTCAGTTCCCGAGCGCTCGCGGACGGCGTCGACGCAGTTGGCGATGTACCTGTCGACGTAGTCCGCCATCGTGAGGTGCTGGTCGAGCCGCGAGGGTTCGTTCCACCGGATCATGTACACGTCGTGCCCGCCCTCCAGCAGGCGGCGGACCACACTCCGGTCGGGCTGGAGATCGAGGATGTACGGCCTGTTGATGAGCGACCACACCACCAGCAGGGGGGTATCGTACTGCTCGTCGGTCTGGGGCTCGTAGTGGAGCAACTCCAGTTTGTTCTCCTCGTAGACGATCTCCGAGGGGGTCTGCCCGACCTCGACGGCCGCCATGTCGCCGAGACGCTCGGGCAGGACCTGCGCCTTCCGGATCGCTTCGGTCAGTTCCTCGATGGTTCGGGACTGTGCGTCGAGCGTCGCCGACAGCGGATCGAACACCATCCGGAGTGTCCGACCTTGACGCTACGGGGGATAAAGTGTTACCGTCAAAATCGACGTAGCCGCTGGTGTCGTCCGGATCGATACCGCAAAACGGCCGCGGGCCTCAGTGGAAGGTCCGCTCGACGCGCTCTTCCTCGACCTCGGCGTCGCGCTTGCTGAAGCGCTGTTCGATCTCCTCGTAGCGCTCTTTCATCTCCTCGTCGACGCTGGGGGTGACCTCCTCCATGGCCTCTTCGAAGTGCTCGATGGTTACCCGGACGTTCCCGACGCTCTCGTCGATTTCGTCGGGGTCGACCCGGGAGATGAACTCCCGCGTGGCAGCCATCGAGGCCTCGCGACAGACCGCTTCGATGTCCGCGCCGACGTAGCCATCGGTGCGGCCGGCCAGGTCGTCGAGGTCGACGCCCTCGGCCAGGGGCTTGTTCCGGGTGTGGACCTCGAAGATCTTCCGGCGGGCCTCCTCGTCCGGGACGGGCACGTGGACGTGCCTGTCGAGGCGACCCGGGCGCAGGAGCGCGGGGTCGATGAGGTCCGGCCGGTTGGTCGTGGCGATGACGACCACGTCCTCCAGGTCCTCCAGCCCGTCCAGTTCGGTCAGCAACTGGGAGACGACGCGCTCGCCGACGCCGGAATCGCCGGAGTGGCGGCCACGCTCGCCCGCGATGGAGTCGATCTCGTCGAAGAACACGACGGTGGGTGCGTTCGCGCGGGCCTTCTCGAAGACCTCGCGGACGCCCTTCTCGGACTCGCCGACGTACTTGTTGAGCAGCTCCGGCCCCTTGATGGAGATGAAGTTGCTCTGTGACTCGTTGGCGATAGCCTTCGCCAGCAGCGTCTTGCCGGTGCCCGGCGGGCCGTACATCAGCACGCCCTTGGCCGCCTGCATGTCCATCTGGGCGAACACCTGGGGGTACTCCAGGGGCCACTGGATGGCCTCACGGAGCCGCTCCTTGGTGCCTTCCAGGCCGCCGACGTCCTCCCAGGTGACGTCGGGGACTTCGACGAACACCTCACGGAGCGCGGAGGGCTCGATGCCCTTCAGCGCGTGCTTGAAGTCCTCCTCGGTGACCTCGAGGCGTTCGAGCGTCTCGGCGTCGATCTCGTCCTCCTCGAGGTCGAGTTCGGGCCGGATGCGCCGGAGGGCGTTCATCGCGGCCTCCTTTGCGAGCTGTGCGATGTCGGCACCCACGAAGCCGTGGGTGTTCTCGGCGTACCGGTCCAGGTCGACCGACTCCGAGAGGGGCATCCCGCGGGTGTGGACCTGGAGGATCTCCTTGCGGCCGTCCTTGTCGGGGACGCCGACCTCGATCTCGCGGTCGAACCGGCCGCCACGCCTGAGGGCGGGATCGAGCGCGTCGACGCGGTTGGTCGCGCCGATGACGATGACCTCGCCGCGCTCCTCCAGGCCGTCCATCAGGGACAGTAGCTGGGCGACGACGCGGCGCTCGACGTCACCGCTGGTCTCGCCGCGCTCGGGCGCGATGGAGTCGATCTCGTCGATGAAGACCACGGCGGGCGCGTTCTCCTCGGCCTCCTCGAAGACCTCCCGCAACTGTTCCTCGCTCTCGCCGTAGTACTTCGACATGATCTCCGGGCCGGAGATGTCGGTGAAATAGGCGTCGATCTCGTTGGCGACGGCGCGGGCCATCAGCGTCTTGCCGGTGCCCGGCGGGCCGTGCAGCAGGACGCCCTTGGGCGGCTCGATGCCGAGTTGCTGGAACAGTTCCGGGTGGCGCATCGGCAGCTCGATCATCTCCCGGACCTGCTCGAGCTCCGAATCGAGGCCGCCGATGTCCTCGTAGGTGACGTCGGGCGTCTCGCGGCCCTCCTCGGCGCCGCTGATCTGCTCGGCGGGCTGTTCGGAGACGTTGACCTCCGTCGAGTCGGTCACGACGACCGTCCCGCTGGGGTCGGTCTCTGCGATCTTGACTGGAATCTTCTGGCCGGACATCGAGGACAGTGGCCCCAGGCCGAAGGAGACGGGGACAGTCTGGCCCTGCGTGATCGCCTGGCCGCTGATGTTCTGGCGGATCATCGGACCGACGTTGCCTCGCACCCGGAGGTTCTGGGGCAGGGCGACGGTCACCCGCTTTGCGGGCTGGACGTCGGCCGGTTCGACGGCGACGGTGTCGTCGATGCCCGCGCCGGTCTCCTGGCGGAGCTGGCCGTCGATCCGGACCACGCCTCGCCCCTCGTCCTCGGGATAGCCCGGCCAGACGCGCGCGACCGAGCGCCCGTCGGGGCCCTCGATGACGATGTAGTCGCCGTTCTCGACGTTCATCTCCGCCATCGACTGGCGGTCGATGGCCGCGAGTCCGCGGCCGGCGTCTTTCTGTTTGAGCGGCTTGACGGAGAGTCTCATGCACTCACCTCGATAGTGAGAACCCCATTTTTCATAAACGCTTGCGCGTCACCCTCGACATCGATGTCGAACTGCTCGCCGTCGACGACGACGATGGCCGTGTCGTCGACCACGTCGACCGACGCCGACTCCGTGTGTCCGAAGTCGGCCGCCAACATCTCGCCGTCGTCGTACTCGTACCGACGAACCTCGACATCCCTCGCTGCAAACTGCTGTCTGATACTCATCCTAACAACAGGTAAGCGTTAATACTATATAAATATATCGCTAATATGGGCGCTACGGTACGCCCGAGCAGTAAAGAGGGATGAAAGCGGTTCACACTACTGCGGATCGTCCTGGCGGGTGTCTCCGGGACTCTCACACGACCTGGAGGACGTGGACGACAGTACCGTATACTGCCGGCTATAACTTCGTGAGGATATTCGACCACCCGCGGGGTCGAAATTCCTCATAGGCTCATAGCCGGCAGTAGTAATAGGACCGCAAGGCCAAGGTGGCCCCATGGAGACAGTCACCCACCACGGGCGAAAGACGGCCTACAGGCTTTCCCGCCCGGACGCCGACGGCCCGACGGCGCTGTACGTCCACGGCAGCGGAGCCACACACCACGTCTGGGCCGCCCAGTACGGTCCGGACGGGCCGACCCACCCGGCAGCAGCGCTGGATCTGAGCGGCCACGGCGAGTCCGCCGACGTCGACACCGACCCCGGCCCGGAGACGCTCCGGGCCTACGGTGCGGATGTCGCCGCGGTGGCCGAGGCCATCGGGGCGGACGTACTGGTGGGCAACTCCCTCGGTGGGGCCGTGGTCCAGCACGTTCTCCTCGAAGAGCGTGCGGACGTCTCGGCGGCGGCCCTGGCGGGGTCGGGAGCGAAACTGGCGGTCCTGGAGGAGCTCCGGACGTGGCTGGCCGAGGATTTCGAGCGGGCCATCGACGCGCTCCACGGGGA
>JAHENO010000013.1 GCA_018609945.1 Haloarculaceae archaeon
CCTCGCCGTACATGTACCTGCTGGGCCACGACGACCTCACGATCGTCGGCGCGAGCCCCGAGACGCTCGTGTCGGTCCGGGGCCGGGAGATCATGTCGAACCCGATCGCCGGCACGTGTCCCCGCGGCACCAGTCCGGTCGAGGACCGTCGCCTCGCCGGCGAGATGCTCGCCGACGACAAGGAACGCGCCGAACACACGATGCTCGTCGACCTCGCCCGGAACGACGTCCGGCGGGTCGAAACCCCAGGGTCGGTCCGCGTCGAGGAGTTCATGAACGTCCTCAAGTACAGCCACGTCCAGCACATCGAATCGACGGTGACGGGGACGCTCGACGCCGACTACGACGCGTTCGACGCCGTGCGCGCGGCCTTCCCCGCAGGGACGCTCTCGGGTGCGCCGAAGATCCGCGCCATGGAGATCATCGACGACCTCGAAGGCACACCCAGGGGCCCGTACGGCGGCGGTCTGGGCTACGTCTCCTGGCAGGGCGACGCCGACTTCGCCATCGTCATCCGGACCGGGACCGTCGAGGACCTCGGCGACGACGGCGACGCCTCCCAGCGCGTCACGGTCCGTGCGGGCGCGGGCATCGTCGCCGACAGCGACCCCGCCGCCGAGTACGAGGAGACCGAGAAGAAGATGGACGGCGTGTTGACCGCCCTGGAACGCATCGAGGGCGACCCCGTGACCGTCGGCGAGTCCGGGGCAGGCGCCGCCGGGGAGGTGCCCCGATGAGTTCCAGCGAGGAGGGCCAGGAGGCTGCGGGGACAGACAGTCCGGACAGCGCGACCCGAACCGGCGACGCCCCCGCGGGACCCGGCGACACCAAGCGCGTCCTCTTTGTCGACAACTTCGACTCCTTCACCTACAACCTCGTCGAGTACGTCAGCGAACACGCCACCACGGAGGTGGTCCGGAACACGGCCAGTCTCGCGGACGTGCGGGCTGCCGACCCTGACGCCATCGTCATCTCGCCCGGCCCGGGCCACCCGAAAAACGACCGCGACGTCGGCGTGACCTCGGATGTCCTCCGGGAGGTCAGCCCCGAGGTGCCGACGCTGGGGGTCTGTCTCGGTCTGGAGGCCGCAGTCTACGCCTACGGCGGTGAGGTCGGCCGCGCACCCGAACCGATCCACGGGAAGGCCTTCCCCATCGAACACGACGGGCAGGGCGTCTACCGGGGCCTCGACCAGGGGTTTCAGGGCGGGCGCTACCACTCGCTTATCGCCACCGAGCTTCCCGACTGCTTCGCTGTGACCGCCACCACGACCGTCGACGGCGAGGAACTCGTCATGGGCATCCGTCACCGCGAGTACCCAATCGAGTGCGTGCAGTTCCACCCCGAGAGCGTGCTGACGGCCGTCGGGCACGACGTCATCCGGAACTTCCTCGAAGGAACCTAGCGTCGACACCTCCGGAGTCGTCGACGGGGACGACGACCACCGCGGCGAGTTCCGTCCCGCCGGCGGCCAGTTCCGCGACGCCGAGCAGCCCCTGGACGCCCAGCAGGACCGTCCCGACGAGGCTCATCGCTTGCTCCCCTCCCGGAACCCGCCCTCGATGACGATTTCCTCCAGCGGTTTCCGGCCGTTCGGGTTCTCGCTCTCGGGGGCCTCGTCGGGCGCGTGAACGCCGATGGCCACCATCGCATGAACCACGTACTGGTCGGGCAGCTTGAGCGTCCTGCGGGCTTTCTCCTCGTCGAATCCGGCCATCGCGTGGACGACCAGCCCACGGCGGGCCCCCTCCAGCGCGAGATTCTCCCACGCCGCGCCGGTGTCGAACGAGTGCGTGCCGTTGTGCGAGCCGTCGTACTCGAAGGTCGTCTTCGAACAGATCACGACGAGTACCGCGGCGTCTCTCGCCCACTCCCTGTTTTTCGAGTAGGGCAGTTCGAGGAACGTCTCCCACGCTTCGCTCTCCCGCCTCGCGTAGAGGAACCGCCAGGGCTGTTCGTTGCGCGAGGACGGTGCCCACCGTGCGGCCTCGAAGAGGGGCATGAACTCCTCGGGTTCGAGTGACTCGCCCGTCATCGACCGCGGCGACCAGCGGTTCACGAACAGCGGGTCGATGTCGTGCTCCGGTGACCGGTGCTCCTCGACTTCCTGGCGGATGGTCTGCATTCGTCGAAACGAGGGTCCGTGTCGGTCCGAAACTGTTGCCGAGCATACACGGCCATTTAAATACCAGGGTTCCCAACATCGCGCGGACGCCACGATTAGCCATGGAATCTGTAACGTTCACTGTGACACAGGGAGAGGGGTTCCACCGGCTGTGCCAGGGATGCGAGGAGATGCCGTTCACCCGCGGGGACATCTACCAGTTCAACATCCTGGAGGACGGGACGGCGGTCGTGTTGCGCCGGGTTCGCGGCGACCTCGACTGCGCGCGCCACCTGATCGAGGAGGAACCCAACACGCTCGGGTACAGCGTCACAGGGGGGTCGCAGGGAGAGGGACTGGCGTACGTCCACGCACAGCCCCCGGAGTCGATCGCGGAGGTCGTCAGACTCCCGCGAAAGCACGAGGTGGTACTTGACTTCCCGCTGGAGGGTGTCAGTGACACCGAGGTCCGCGTGACGATGGTCAGCGAGACCAGGGCGGTGTTGCAGGAGGCGCTCGCCGACATCCCCGAGGACGTGGACGTGACCATCGAGCGAATCGGCGCGTATCCCTCCAACGGGCAGGACGTCTCGGGGCTGCTGACCGACCGCCAGCAGGAGATTCTGGAGGTCGCCGTCGACATCGGGTACTACGACGTGCCACGCCAGGCCACTCACGCCGACATCGCCGAGCAGACGGGACTCGCGCCGAGCACCGTCAGCGAGCACATGCAGAAAATCGAGTCGCGCACCTTCGGCGCACTCGCCGGGTGACGCCGTCCTCGCTCACCACTCGACGGGTTCCCAGTCCTTCCAGAGTCGCCCGCCGGGACCTCCGGGCCTGAACCGCGCGAGCCAGACGGGGGTATCGGCCCCTTCCGCAGGTGTCCGGTTCGCGTTTGGGCCACCCATCCCGGTGCGGACCCATCCCGGACTGACGGCGTTGGCCATCAACCCCTCGGAGGCGTACTCTGCATGCAGATAGGCGGTCAGTCCGTCGAGGCCGACCTTCGAGATGCGGTAAGGGGAGTAGTTGCCGCCCATCCGACCGTCGGTAAACTGGCCCAGGTCCGAGGAGAGATTGACCACCCGACCGCCCTCGCGTTCGAGCAACAGCGGGAGCGAGTGTTTCGTGACCAGGATCGGCCCACGGAGGTTCACTGCGAGCGTCCTGTCTATGTCCTCGGCCGGTGTCTCGTGGAGCGGCCCGGACCGCAGGAACACGCTGGCGTTGTTCACCAGGACGTCGAGACGGCCGGCCTCCTCGGCAATCCGGTCGGTCGCAGCCTCGATTCCTGACTCTTCGGTCACGTCCAGTTCGACCGGGCGCTGGTCGGGAGCGGTCACGTCGTCGGTATCGCGTGCCCCGGCGTACACCGTCGCCCCGAGATCCGCGAGTCGAGACGCGATGGCAGCGCCGATGCCGCGCGTCCCGCCGGTGACGAGCGCCACCTGGCCGTCGAGTGAGTCGTAGAGGTGGGGAACGTCGGTCGCGTCTCCGGTCATGATCCGGGGATGGGATGGACTGGTCAGTCCTCGTCTGCCAGCCCGGACAGCTCCGCGCTTTTCTCCCAGAGGTCCTGGCGCAGTTCGGGGTCACGGACGCCGTCCTGGAACTCGACCACCTGTCGACCCGTCTGGAAGAACTTGCCGTTGATCTCTGACGGGTTCGTCACGGTCGCCAGGGGAACCACCGTCTCCGCGACCAGTTCGGGCGGGACGACGTCCATCTCCGAGCGGAGCATCTCGTCTACCTGTCGCCACCCGTCGTCGGCTTTCATCCGGATGTCCGTGTCGACGGCCCCCGGGTGAATCACGGTGCTGCTGACGCCGGTGCCTTCCACCCGGTCGGCCAGTTCGAGCCCGAAGATGTCGTTTGCGACCTGGGCCTGGTCGAGCGCGTTCTGGCCCCTGGTCATGTGGTCGCCCTCCTCTGGATCCGTGAAGAACCGCTCGCTCGAGAGGTCGTCCAGGTCCAGTAGTTCGACGGAGTTTGCACCGGCAGCGGCGACGTTGACAACCCCGGTGGGGCCCCCGTCTTCCAGCATATCCACCAGCAGGTTCGTCAACAGGAACCGGCTCAGGTAGTTGATCGCGAAACTGCGCTCGATACCCTCCTCGGTCATCTCCCGCTCGTAGGGCAGGATTCCCGCGGTGTGAACCAGGGCATCCAGACGATCGTAGTTCCCGCGAAACTCCTCGGCCAGTTGCCGGATCTCGGACATCAACGAGAAGTCGGCCTGCACGTACTCGACCGCGTCGTTGTTGCTCTCTTCGACGATTGCTTCGACCGCTTCGTGGCCCCGCTCGGGGGTGCTCCCGACGACGACGGTCGTCGCCCCCAGTTCCGCGAGACGCGTCGCCGTCGCCTTCCCGATCCCATCGGTGCCGCCAGCCACGAGGGCGACCTGTCCGTCGAGGTCGGTCCGGGTCTCCGTCCAGGGGTCGGTCGTCGTCTCTACGCCTCCGTCGGTGCGGATTCGCTCTCGGTGCATGGGTGATACCACACCCGAGAAACGGGCGGAATCGTTCCGAATCTGTCGCGGAGTATGCTCTGCTGTTTATAAGTCACGGGGCGGTCAGCCGCGCAGATTCCCTCCTTGACAACTGGAAGAGTGAGGTTCAGTCCGACTCGGCCAGGTCGGTCGCGGCCCGTTCGTCGGCCTGTGCTCGCCAGAGGGTAGCGTACTCGCCGGAGGCGGCGAGCAGGTCCTCGTGTGTCCCGGACTCGACGATTTCCCCGTCGTCCATGACCACGACGCGGTCGGCGTCGCGGATCGTCGAGAGTCGGTGTGCGATGACGAACGCGGTCCGGTCCTCGATCAGGCGGTCGATGCTCGCCTTGATCTGCTCCTCGGTCTCGGTGTCGACGTCGCTGGTCGCCTCGTCGAAGACGATGATGGCGGGGTCGTTGAGCAGCGCCCGCGCGATGGCGATGCGCTGGCGCTGGCCGCCCGAGAGCTTGATGCCCCGTTCGCCGATCTGCGTGTCGTACCCCTCGGGCAACGCCGAGACGAACTCGTGGGCGGCCGCGGCGTTCGCGGCCGCGACGACGCGCTCGCGCTGGTCCGTCTCGCCTCGTCGTTCGGCGGCGAGGGCGTCGCCGTCGCCGTAGGCGATGTTCTCGGCGACCGTCCCCGAGAAGAGGTAGGGGTTCTGTTCGACGACGGCGATCTCCTCGCGGAGTGCCTGGAGGTCGTACTCCCGAACGTCCCGTCCGTCGACGCGAACTGCCCCCTCGTCGACGTCGTGCAGGCGGGGGACGAGTTTCACCAGCGTCGACTTGCCCGCGCCGGTCGCACCGGCGAGCCCGACCGTGGCGCCTGCGGGCACGTCGAGCGAGAGTTCCTCGATCACCGACTCGCGGTCGTCGTAGCCGAAGCTGACGTCCTCGAAGGTCACGCGGCCGTCGATCCCGTCGGGGACGTGTGGGTCGTCGGGTTCGGTGACGGTCGGCTCCCGCCCCAGCAGGCCGAACACGCGCTCGGCGCTGGACTTGGCGAGCTGGTACTTGTTGGCCGACCGGCCGATGCGGCGCATCGGCGAGTACAGGCGCCGCAGATAGAGGAAGAAAGCCGCGAACGCGCCCGTCGAGATGAGCGCCGTCTGGCCGGGCGGTGTCGTGATGATGGCACGCCCGCCGACGAACAGCACGAGCACGAACACGACGCCGGTGAGCAGGCGCAGCCCCGCGAAGAAACCACGGCGGATTCGGAGAGCGGCGACCTTCTCGTCGTGGTACTGGTCGCTCTGGTCGGCGACCCGGTCGCGCTCGAACGCGTAGCGGTCGAAGGCCTTGACCACCGCGACCCCGCCGATGTTGTTCTCCAGCCGGGTGTTCAGCCGGGCGACCGTCTCCCGGATGGACTTGTACCGGGGTTCGATCCAGGTGAGAAAGCCGGCGCTGGCGACGCCGATGATCGGCACCGGCGCCAGCGCGATGACCGCAAGCGTCGGCGCGTAATACCAGAGGACGATAGCGATGCCACCGACGGTGGCGACCACGCGGATGAGCTGGCGAAACTCCGTGTTGAGGAACTGTTCCAGCCTGTTGATGTCGCTGTTGAGGATGGACAGCATGCCGCCGGTCTGGTGGGTGGCGAAGAAGTCCATCGAGAGGTGCTGGAGGTGGTCGTACGTGTCGTTGCGCAGGTCGCGCTGTATCTTCTGGGCCGAGGACTGCAGGAGGTACCGCGAGCCAAAGCGCGTGACCGAGCGCACCAGGTACGCGAGCGCCGCGATGACCACCAGCCGCTGGAGCAGGGCCAGCCGCGCCGCCTCGCCGGCGAGTTCGCCGCCCGGCACGAGCCCGGCCTGAGTCAACAGTCCGGGTTCGCCCGACCCGAGCACGACGCGGTCGATGGCGGTCGCGACGATTATCGGCGGCACCAGGCGGGCAAAGCGGGTCACGATGGCTGCCAGCACGCCAAGCGTTATCCGCGGCCAGTACGGTCGGGCGTACCCCAGCAGGTTCCACATCGGGTGCCCGTCGACGGATTCGCGAACGTCCTCGAACCCACCGGGCTCGTCTGTCACCGTCGCGGCACCTCCCCGCTATCCGCGAACACGACCGCTCTCCGGAGCGGCGAACCACGGGATCCAGTCATATACACCCGTTCGAAGGGCCCGACCCAAACAAAACCGTCGCCGGGTATGTGCTGTGACTTAAATCGCGATGTCCGGTTGCGTTTCGTGGACGGTCGGGTCCAGGGTCGAGGCTCAGAAGATTCCGACGCTGAATCCGAGCGCCGCGAGCACCCACAGTACCACGAGCACAGCCAGCACGATGAGCAGGAGGCGCCAGGCCAGTGCGAGGACGAACCGCCCGACGAGGATGACTATAGCGAGCAACACCAGCGTCACGACGATGCCGGGCGGGGAGCCGAGCGGTCCCAGCGCCAGGGCTGTCAGCGGGAGCGTCATACAGACATTCCCCCCGGCAGGAGCATAAGCCTCGTGGCCGCTATCTCCACCTGAAACCCCCCGTTTCTTCTACTGCGAAACCGACATACACCGCACGTATCTGGCTCTTTCACTTTCACTTTCACCGCGGTCTGCGGAGGATTAAGACGGTTCGTCTCCTGAGGTTCGTTCGGACGACCGTCCCGGTGGCGGGCCGGGACGGAACCGTATTAGACAGAATAGAGACAGCTCTCTGGAAGAGGAGAAATGCGGATACCAAAGGGTTATCTGTGCCCGACAAGAACAGAAATTTCGCCAAGAATGATAGGAATGGGGAAACGCGAGCGACGGAGTATCGCACGACGGACAGTCCGCCGAGGTGACCGCGCATGAGCAAGGAGGTCGGCGCGGGCGAGGTTTCGCTGCCGATAAAGCGCACCGAGGGGGACACCCTGGAGGAGCGGCTGACCGACAACGCCTACTACAACATCCTCCCGGCACGCTACCTCCGCAAGGACGCCGACGGCAACGTCAACGAGGCCCAGGAGGAACTCTTCGAGCGCGTCGCAAAAAATATCGCCCTCGCGGAGGCGGTCTTCGAGGCGCGCAACGAGGGCGTCGACGTGACGGTCACGCCCGACCAGCTCAAGCCCGACCACCCCCGGCGGGACGAACTCGCCGAAGAGGTGTTCGGGAAGGGCGTCACGGCCGACGCGGACGCCGAGACGACGCTGACCGAGTACAACGTCAACAAGTTCGCCTACGAGACCGTGGTGCCGGAGTTGCCCGAGACGGTCCGGGAGCACGTCGAGGAGACGGCCGCGGCGTTCCGGGGAATGATGGAGGACCTCTCCTTCATGCCCAACAGCCCGACGCTGATGAACGCCGGCGACGAACTCCAGCAGCTGTCTGCCTGTTTCGTCGACTCCCCCGAGGACGACATCGACGACATCCACCAGACCGCAAAGGAGGCCGCACAGGTGTTCCAGAGCGGCGGCGGGATGGGCTACGCGTTCTGGCGGTTGCGGCCCTACGGCGACCCCGTCGGGAGCACCGGCGGTATCGCGTCCGGTCCGATAACGTTCATGCGGACATACGACCAGATGTGCGAGACAATCGCCCAGGGCGGCGCCCGCCGCGGGGCCCAGATGGGCGTCATGCGCGTCTCCCATCCGGACGTCATCCAGTTCATCCACGCCAAGAACAAGGACGTCTCGCTCGCGCACACCCTCCGCCTGAACGACCCGGACGACTTCACGCACAACTCCTTTGCCGACGCGCTGGAGGAGGCCCGCGAACTCATCGACGACGAGGGCCGCGTACCCAGGCACCTCCGGAACGCCGTCGAGGGCCACCTCTCGAATTTCAACATCTCGGTCGGGATCACCCACGACTTCATGGACGCGGTGAAGAACGGCGAGGAGTACACCTTCACCAACCCCCGGACGGGCGAGCCACACGTCGCAACCGAGCAGACCGCGGAACTCTACGAGATGTTCGGCCTCGGGGAGTACGTCGAGGTCGGCGAGGTACTCTCGGTACCCGCCGAGAAGGTCTGGGAGCGCATCGTCGAGGGCGCCCACGAGAACGGCGAACCGGGCGTCATCTACCTCGAACGGGTCAACGACGAGCACTCCTTCGACGTCGACGAACATCCCGACCACCGGATTCTGGCGACGAATCCCTGCGGCGAGCAGCCCCTCGAGGAGTACGAGGCCTGCAACCTCGGACACATCAACCTCTCGACGCTCGCCGCCGAGAACGCGCCGGACTGGCGGATCTGGTCCGAGCGGTTCGCCAGCGAGTACGACTCGCAGGAAGCGGCCATTGCCGCGTTCCTGGAGGAGGCGATCGACTGGGAGGAGTTCGACCGCCGGATCGAACTCGGGACGCGCTTCCTGGAGAACGTCGTCACGATGTCCGATTTCCCCGTCGACGAGATCGAGCAGACCGTCCGGGAGATGCGCAAGATCGGCCTCGGGATCATGGGGCTGGCCCAGCTGTACATCCAGCTCGGCATGAAGTACGGCAGCGACCCCGCGAACGGGGTCGCCCGCCAGCTGATGACCCACATCAACCACCACTCGAAGTGGACGAGCCACGAACTCGCCACCGACCGTGGCAGCTTCGCGGAGTGGGACAACTCCAAGTACGCCGACCCCACCGCCTATGCGGAGTGGTTCGAACACCAGACCGGCCTCGACGCCGCGGAGTGGGCCGACGGCTTCCCCATCCGCAACCACAACACGACGACCATCGCGCCGACCGGCACCACCTCGATGGTGGGCAACACGACCGGCGGCTGTGAGCCCATCTACAACGTCGCCTACTACAAGAACGTCTCCGACGACGTGCAGGGCGACGAGATGCTCGTCGAGTTCGACGACTACTTCCTCCGCGTGCTGGAGGCCAACGACATCGACGTCGAGGCAGTCAAACAGGAGGCCCAGGAGCAGATGGCCACCAACGCCTTCGACGGCATCGACGGGCTCTCGTCGGTCCCGGACGCCATCGGCGAA
This sequence comes from Haloarculaceae archaeon, assembly GCA_018609945.1. Classification (GTDB taxonomy): domain Archaea; phylum Halobacteriota; class Halobacteria; order Halobacteriales; family Haloarculaceae; genus SW-9-67-25. Next base: position 9,525 of record JAHENO010000013.1, read on the forward strand.
CTGTTCGTGACCACGGGCGACCTCTCGGCGCGCGAGCACGCCGGCGTCCAGTGTGCGTGTCAGGAAGGCGTCGACTCTGCCATCTCGAAGACGGTCAACGCCCCCAACGAGTCGACCGTCGAGGACGCCAAGGCGGTCTTCGAGTACATCTACGACCACGGCGGCAAGGGCGTCACCTACTACCGGGACGGCACCCGCTCGAAGCAGGTGCTGACGACCCGTGCGAAGAACACCGAATTCGCCGACGAAGCAGAGGCCGCGGAGGCGCTGGTCGAGCAGATCGAGGAGGTGTTCGGGGGCATCGAGGCCTTCGTCGAGAGCGAGGAGGTCCAGGCCGTCATCGACGACCAGGTCGCAGAGATACTGGGCTCGGTCGACGAGCGCGAGGAGTTCGCCCAGAAGCGCGACCGGCCCGACGTCCTGCGGGGCGTGACCCAGCGCATCGACACCGGCTACGGGAAACTGTACGTCAACATCAACGAGGACCCCGAGGCCGACCGGCCCTTCGAACTCTTCGCGAACATCGGCAACTCCGGGGGCTTCACGGCGTCGTTCACGGAGGCCCTGGCGAAGACCATCTCGACGGCGCTTCGCGCGGGCGTCGACCCCTGGGAGATCGCCGACGAACTGCAGGGCATCCGGTCGCCGAAGGTGGCCTGGGACAAGGGCGAGCAGATCCAGTCCATCCCGGACGCCATCGGCACGGCGATGCGCCGGTACCTCGAGGGCGACGTCGAACGGGCCTACCCGCAACAGCAGACCCTCGAAGAGACTGCTGAGGAGGCCGACGCGGCCGACCCGAACCGCGACGTCGAGGCCGGAGCGCCGGACATCGGTGCGAGCGGGCCCGAACCCGACGGCGGCGCCGTGAGTGCAGACACCGGCGGCAGGGCCACGGAGGCAGATCAGCAGTCGCTGATCGACGCCGGCGAGAGCCCGGAGTGTCCCGAGTGCGGGGCGCTGTCGCTGTACTACTCGGAGGGGTGCAAGACCTGCGAGTCGTGTGGCTGGAGCGAGTGCTGACCGGGGGATGGAGGCCACAGCCACCGACGACAGCGTCCTCGCGGCGGGCGCCCGGTGGCTGGCAGAAAAGCGTGTGACGCTCGGAGTCATCGTCCTACTCGTCGCCGTGTTCGCGTTCGAGCGCGCCGTTCTGTGGCTGTACGGACCGCGCACCTGGGGGTATCTCTTTCTCGCCAGCGGCGACCTCTCGCCGGGCTGGCTGCTGGCACCGTTTGCCCACCGGGACCTCACGCACCTCGGGACGACGGCGGGAGTCATCCTCGTCTACGGCGGACTCGTGGAGCGGCGCCTGCCGCCGGCGACGTATCTCGGATTCTACGTCGCGGCCGGCTACGCGAGCACCGCCGCGCAACTGGGTGCGTACCTCGGCGGCGGCCCCGGCCTGGGCACCCTCGGAGCCAGCGGTGCCGCCCTCGGACTCGTCGCCTTCTTCTCGACCGTCACCGCGCTGGAGCGCGTGTGGGACCGCCGCGACAGCGAGGACGCCGGCCGATCCGTCGAGACTGTGTTCGCGGTCACCGGGGTCGTCGTCGTGGCGCTCGTGGTCGCCAACGACTTCCTGCCCGCCGTCGGCCTCGAACCCGGAACCGCGCCCTTCGGCCACCTCGGCGGGATGCTCACTGGCCTGTTCTACGGAGTGGTCCACGTTCGCTATTTATAAGACCGTGGAGCGGTCCGGTCACAACAGCACGAAAGTCCACCCGTGTCGGCCGGCAGATCGAGCGGCCGGGGGCTTTCATGCTGTCCACACACGCACTCAGTGCGTATCCAAACAGTGCTTCCGCGTCCGAGGGGAACAGCAAAGTGCGCCGGGAGCCTGACAGTACGCATGGACGACTCGGGCGGCCGGCCGTGTCCGCACTGCGAGCGGCCGATGTACCGGCGCCACTGCAAGTACGTCTGCCCGGCCCACGGCGTCGTCTTCGACTGCTCGGACACCTTCTACTGAACTTCGACGCCCCGGTCGCGCAGCATGTCGAGAAACTCCGCCTCCGAGAGCGTCGGCACGCCGTGTGTGTCGGCGTCGTCGCGCTTGGTCTGTCCCGGATTCTCGCCGACGACGAGGTAGTCCGTGTTCGAGGAGACGCTCCCCGTCGCGGACCCGCCGTGGCGTTCGACGAGTTCCTCGGCTTCGTCGCGGGTGAACGAATCGAGCGCGCCGGTGAACACGACGGTCAGCCCGTCGAGTTCGTCCCCGCCCGCCGTGTCGGCGGCCTGCGGGTCGACGTGTTCGAGGAGTGCGTCGAGTGCCGCCTGGTTGCGCTCGCTCCCGAAAAAGCCCCGAATCTCGGCGGCCACCCGCGGGCCGATATCCGGGACGGTCTGGAGGTCGGCCTCGTCGGCGGTCCTGACGGCCTCGAAGGTGCCGAACTCGCGGGCGAGGGCGCGGGCGGTGGTCGAGCCGACCTCGGGGATGCCCAGCGCGGTCAGGAAGTCCGCGAGGGGTGGCTCTCGCGTCGCCTCGATTTCGGCGACGAGGTTCCGGGCGCTCTGCTCGCCCCAGCCGTCCAGATCCGTCAGATCCTCGACGGACAGTTCGTAGAGGTCGGCGAGCCCCTCGAGGAGCCCTGCGTCGACGAGTTGTTCGACGCTTCGCTCGCCCAGCCCCTCGATATCGAGGGCGTCGCGGCTGGCGTAGTGCTCGATGGCCCGCTCCAACTGGGCGGGACAGGCCAGGCCGCCCGGACAAAAGGCCAGCGGCCCCTCCCGCTCGACCGGCGTCCCGCAGGCCGGACACGTCTCGGGGAAGGTGAAGTGGCCGTCGCTGGACTCGCCCAGCACCTCGACCACGTCGGGGATGACGTCGCCGGCCCGCTCGACGCGCACCTCGTCGCCGACCCCGACGCCCAGCCGGGCGATCTCCTCGGGATTGTGGAGGCTGGCCCGCGAGACCGTGACACCACCCACCTCGACGGGGTCGAGCAGCGCGACGGGCGTCAGCCGGCCGGTTCGGCCGACCTGGACGACGATATCCCGGACGGTGGTGCGCTCGCTCCGTGCGGGGAACTTGTAGGCGAAGGCCCAGCGCGGGGCCCGCGAGGTCCGCCCGAGCGCCTCGCAGGCGGCCATGTCGTCCACCTTGATCACGACGCCGTCGACCTCGAAGTCGAGGTCGTCCCGGCTCTCGAGGAGGCGGTCGCGGTAGGCGATGGCTGCCTCGATATCCTCGACGCGCTCGGTGCGGTCGGTGACCCGCAGCCCCCACTCGGGGAAGCGCTCGTTGCGCTCGGTGTGGGAGTCGAACTCGACGGAGGAATCGAGCACCGAGAAGAAGTACACGGCGAGCGGGCGCTCGGCGGCGACCGAGGGATCGAGTTGCCGGAGCGTTCCCGCGGCCGCGTTCCGGGGGTTGGCGAAGGGCTCCTCGCCGCGCTCGACCCGCTCGCGGTTGAACGCCTGGAACGCGTCGCGGGGCATGTACACCTCGCCGCGGACCGCGAGAAAGTCCGGATACTCGCCGCGCAACCGGCCCGGCACGCTGGGGATGGTGCGGACCTGCTCGGTGACGTCGTCGCCGTACTCGCCGTCCCCGCGGGTCGCGGCCCGGACGTAGCGGCCCGCCTCGTAGACGACCTCGACGGAGAGCCCGTCGAATTTCGGCTCGCAGACGTACGCGATTTCGTCGGCCTCGAAGCCCGCCCCGGTCAGTTCCCGGCGGACCCGTTCGTCGAACTCGCGGACGTCCGCCGCGTCGCCACTCTGGTCGATCGAGAGCATCGGCGCGACGTGCTCGACGGTTTCGAGTTCGTCGACTGGCTCGCCGCCGACGCGCTGGGTGGGGCTGCCCTCGCGGTCGAGGTCGAACGCTTCCTCCAGGTCTTCGAGGCGGGCGAAGAGGGCGTCGTAGGTCCGGTCGCCGACGACGGGGTCGTTCTCGACGTAGTAGCGGTGGTCGTGGTAGCGGACGGCCTCGCGCAACTGTTCGGCCTGCTCGCGGGCCGCGTCGGCGTCGAGTTCCTCGACCGGCGTGAAATCGGTGTCCGGGTCTGCGACGTAGGGGTTGTCCGGCGGCCGCTGCCCGTCGCTCATGTGTCTCCTCCGGCGTGGCTCCGTATAGAATGCGGCGGTCCCGGACCGTTCAAAGGCCGGCGACGTCCTCGATGGCGTCGGTCAGCGCCCGGACGCTCTCGACGGTGTGCTCGCCCATGTGGCCGATCCGGAACGTCTCCTCGCCGATCGGGCCGTAGCCGTTCGAGAACACCATGTCGTAGCGCTCGGAGACGGCCTCGATGGTCGCCGCGACGTCGATATCGCGCGTGTTTGCGACGCAGGTGACCGTCTGTGACTCGTAGCCCGCCTCGGGGAACAGGCCGAAATGCTCGCGGGCCCACTCGCGGGTGTATTCGGCCATCTCGCGGTGGCGCCGGTCCCGCTCCTGGTGGCCCTCATCGAGCATGTGTTTCATCTGTTCCCGGTAGGCGAGCATGAGCGGGATGGCGGGCGTCGAGTGGGTCTGGCCCTTCCGGTCGTAGTAGTCGAGACACCGCTGGAAGCCCCCGTACCACGACGCCGACTCTTTCTCGCGTTCGCGCTCGTAGGCCGCGTCGCTGACGACACACACGGCCAGGCCGGGCGGCATCGCGAAGGCCTTCTGGACCGACGTGAAGATGGCGTCGATGCCGGCGGCCTCGATGTCGACGTAATCGCCACCGAGCGCCGAGATGGCGTCGACCACGTAGTAGGTGTCGGGGTACTCGGCGACGACCGCGCCGATCTCCTCGATCGGATTGCGGACGCCCGTCGAGGTCTCGTTCATCACCACCATCACCGCGTCGTAGCCCGCATCGCTCTCCTCGAGGGCCGCCCGGACGTCGTCGGGTTTGACGGCCCGGCCCCACTCGTATTCGAGGCGGTCGACGTCCTTGCCCAGGCGCTCGGCGACGTTGGCCTGGCGCTCGCCGAACGCGCCCGAACACGCACAGAGGACGCGGTCCTCGACGAGGTTGAGCGTCGTCGCCTCCCAGAATTCGGTGCCCGAGGCCGAGAGGACGATGGCGTCGTTGTCGGTGTCGAGAAAGTCCTTCGTGTCCTCGACGATGGTCGTGTAGAGGTCG
>JAHENO010000014.1 GCA_018609945.1 Haloarculaceae archaeon
CAGCCGTATCGTTGTCAGTGTCGGATCTGGTGTTGGACATACCATTGATCCGACTTCCAATCTAGTGAAAGTGACTAATTCTACTGGTTATGAACGCTACTCGACAGGTCTGAGCTAATTTCGAAACCGTGCAACGGACTACCCTACAGAAGAGGATTGACATACCACTAGCATTATCGGCAATCAATACATCGGACCGCCAGTGGAGATCAGACCGATGAGCGCATCAGAATCCAGGCACACCTCCATGCGGTCGTTGACGTTCGTCTGTACGGCGTCTGACCGCCACCTCGGCCACGAACTCGTCGAGGAGTCGAACCTCACGAGAGAGCGCATCTACCACATCAACGTGATGGAAGACGGGACGATGATCCTGCTGGGGCGCCTGAGTGGGAACCTCGACCACGCGCGGGATGTCTTCGAGGCTGCGGACGACGTCTTTGGCTACAGCATTTCCGGGGAAGGTGAGGGGTCAGCGCTAGCGTACGTGCACGCGCGACCCCCCGAAGAGATCAGGCAGTTCCTGCGCCTCCCGCGGGAACACGAGGTGTTTTTCGATTTCCCCATCGAGACCACCCGGAACGGCGGCCTGCGTATCGTCATGATCGGGGAGACGAACGAGATGTTACAGAAGGCACTGGCCGACATTCCGGACGAGATGGAAATCACCGTCGAGCGACTCGGCGCGTATCCCGACGCGCCGGGCGGGATGACCGGACTCCTGACGGACCGACAGCAGGAAATCCTGGACGTTGCACTCGACCTGGGATACTACCGCGTGCCACGCCAGGCCACCCACGCCGAGATCGCGGAGCGTGTCGGACTTACCGTGGGCACCGTCACCGAACACCTCCAGAAGATAGAGGCCCGGGTGTTCGGGACGTTCGAAGGATGACCGACCGCCGCGTCACTAATGTCGTTCGAGGCAGTGACTGACGGCTACGTCACTGGTACCGGCCGCGTCCCTCGATTTCCTCCAGCCGGTCCAGAACTGCCTCGCTGCCCGCCTCGCGGTAGGCCGACTCGGCGGCCGACACGAGCCGGTCGGCGTCCTCGGCGGTACCGGTGAGGCTCTGCCCGAACACGTGGAGGTCCATCGCGTGGTCTTCGGGGTCGTCCGTGTAGTAACCCAGCCCGAAGTCGACGAAAAACAGGGCTGGAGCGGCCTTCTCGTCCTCGTCCGCCTCCTTCCCCTCCATCTCCGTGTCGACGCGGACGTTGCGCGTCGTGGGGTCGCCGTGGACGAGTCCCGCCTCGTGGAGCGTCGCCAGGTGTCCGGCGACGGCTCGGACCCGCTCGCCCGTCAGCGCCTCGCGGAGGTCACAGGCCCCGACGCGCTGGAACACGAGTCGCCCCGCGGCAGGGTCGACGTCGTGGATCACCGGCGTCGGCACGCCCGCGCGTCGCGCCTCGCTCGTGAGGCGGGCCTCGGCCCGCGTGCGCTCCCGGCGGAGGCGCGCGTCCAGGTCGGGATGGCGGTACTCGCGGGGGTTCCGCTCCTTGACGACGCGGTCGCCCTCGAAGATGACGGTCGCCTCGGCACCCTGGACCTGATCGGGTCCCTCCCCACCGCGGGAGACCTGGCGGTCCACCGACGCCGGGACGTCCCAGGTGACGGGCACCTCGTCGGGCCGGAAGTCCGCGTCGATGCCCGACTCCGCGACGGTGAGGGTGTCGCCCGCGCGGTACATTTTCGCGCCGAGGACGGCGATCATGCCGGCGTTATCCCGGAGGAAGCGTGCCTCGGGGGCGAAGAAGTCGGCCCCGCGCTGGGCGCACATCGTTTCGAGCATCTCCCGGAGGCGGGCGTTCTGCCCAACGCCCCCGCCGAGGACGAGTTCGTCGTTGTCCGTGAGCGAGAGGGCCCGTTCCGAGACTTCCGTCAACATGGCGAAAATCGTCTCCTGGAGCGAGAAACAGACGTCCTCGATTGCCTCGCCGTCGTCGTAGGCCGCCTTGGCGGCGGACATGATGCCCGAAAAGGAGAAGTCCATTCCCTTGACGACGTACGGGAGGTCGAGATACGCGCCGTCTTTCGCGGCGTCCTCGACCTTCGGTCCGCCGGGGTGGGACCAGCCGACGTGGCGGGTGAACTTGTCGATGGCGTTGCCGACGCCGGTGTCCATCGTCTCCCCGAGCACGCGGTACCGGCCGTTCCGGTAGCCCAGGACGTGCGCGTTCGCGCCACTCGCGTTCAGACAGACGGGCGACTCGAACCCCGACCGGTGGCGGCCGATTTCGAGGTGAGCGACCATGTGGTTGACCCCGACGAGGGGCACGTCGAGTCGCTGGGCCAGCGCCCGCGCGGCCGTCCCTGCGATCCGGAGGCAGGGACCGAGGCCGGGGCCACGCGAGAAGGCCACGCAGTCGACCGGCGGGTCGTCTTCGCTGGCAGTGTCGCGGGCGCGCTGGAGTGTCGACTCGACGACCGCTGGCAGGTGCTCGGCCATGTGCTCGGCGGCCTCGCGGGGGTGGATGCCGCCGCTCTCCGGCAGGTAGGCCTCGGTCTCGACGTCGACGGTCCTGCTCGCGGCGTCGTAGAGGGCGGCGCTGGCGGCCCAGGCTGTCCCCTCGATCCCGAGGACGCGCACGTCATCATCGCCGCGGTCGGGTGCCATGCACGACTGATCTGTCGGCGACCGAAAAGACGACTTCGGTCTGGCAGCCACGCACCCCGGGATGCGTAGGCTTGATATCTGCTGGCCCCGTTTCAGCAGATAGATGCTCAGGGGACGGGTGTCAGAGGCGCGCAGACGGGTCAAAGAGCGTCTGGTGGAGGCGTTCGTCGAGGAGTACACCACCCGGGAGGTCGCGTTCAGTTTCAGCGTGGGCGTGTTCATCACCGCACTGCCGACCCTGGGGACCGGGCTGTTGCTGTTCCTCGTGCTCGGCTTCCTGTTCGAGCGGCTGAGCAAGATCGCGATGTTCGCGTCCGTGATTCCGTTGAATCCCGTGGTCAAGTGGGGCTTTTACGCGTCGAGTTTCTCGCTCGGGACGCTCATTCTGGGCCCGGTGCCCGGCGTCTCCTTCGAGGGCGTCTCCCTGTCGGCCGGGCCAGATATCCTGGTCCGTCTGTGGCTTGGGAACCTCATCCTGGCGACGGTCTGTGCCGCCGTCGCGTACATGGTCGCGATGCGACTCGTCACCGAGTTCCGCCAGCGGGTCCGCGAGGGCGAGGTCCCTCTCATCGACGTCCCGTCCGACCTGGTCCAGGAAGACCAGCACCCGGAAGTGGTTCCCGACGAGTGATCGTCGAGACGGGTCCCCCCTGTCAACGAGTGGCGGCCGATACCTGCTATAGATATTGCTCAACAGCGCCGGGAGGCTGATTCCAACGTGAATTACGGACGGCCGGCGCACGCCCGGGCGCCGGTCGGCTACGCCAATCCAGATAGCTATTTCGATTGCTGCGACGAGAGTTCCACCTCACGGGGGACCCCATCATCGACACGGATCTGTCCGTCGCCACGGATCTCTACCGTGTGATCCGGGACCTGGATGGTCAGTTGCCAGTCGGTCTGGTCCGACGCGACGAGCCTGATGATGGCTTCCGGATCGACGTGATCGTACAGCGAATACTCGAGTTCGTGCGGTTGACAGTCTTCCACGTCAGCGAGTGCGGTGACGATCTCCGACAGTATCTCGTGGCGCCGAGTCATGCGTCTACCCCGTTCTGTTCGTGGAAATGACAGCCTTTTATTAGATGTTTCGGAAACTCGTTGTAGGTGTCAATGGCAAGAATAACGGCTGCCACCTCCTCGAATCGGGGCCCGCGTCGCACGGAGAATGGCTCCGTTTCCCACTCGATGAAGCCTGCTTGTTCCATCATCGGAAGATGACGGTGGACGAGATCCACGTACAACGTCTCAGGGTCAATACGATACTCGGGCAGGTTTGCGCCTTCCGGAAGCGCTACCGCTCGGTCCTGTGGATTCTCCAACAGTGAGCCGATAATTTGCCGTCTGGTGCCCGAACTGAGTGTTTCGAAAATATTCCGCCACCGCTCTCCAAGTTCTTCGACAGAACTCATCGATACTGTTTCGTCCAACCAGATAAGTATAGTTTGTGGTAAAAGACGGGCGACACCACCTCACGTGTGTTCCCGTCCCAACTTACTTGTGGTATGTTAACTATAGACGAACTATGGAGTACTTCGTTACGGGTGCGACTGGTCTCGTCGGGACCCACGTGGTGGAGCAATTAGTGGACGAGGGACACGATGTTGTCGCACTGACGCGCTCGCGCTCGAACGCGAGCCACTTGCCGGAGGAGGTGCGGGTGGTCGAGGGTGACATCACAGACAAGGAGAGTATGCGCGAACCGATGGACGGCGTCGACGGTCTATTCCACATCGCGGCCTGGTTCTACGTCGGGCCCGGTCCTCGTGAGACCGAGACGGCCGAACGCATCAACGTCGGCGGGACGCGGAATGTACTCGAACTGATGGACGAACTCGACATCCCCAAGGGCGTTTACACCAGCACTGTCGGCGTCTATCCGGGCACCAGCGGTCGGACAGTGGATGAATCTGTCGAGCCCGAGTGTCCGACGTTCGGCGTCTATTTCCGCACCAAGTGGGAGGCACACTTCGAGGTCGCGAAACCCATGATGGAGGACGGCCTGCCGCTGGTCATCGTGCAACCAGGAGGGGTGTACGGTCCGTACGACAAACTCTACGGGTCGGGACGGGCAGCGTTCCGCGATTACCTACAGGAAGACCTCCCGATGGTCCCCCGAAACTGGATGCTCCCGTTCGATTACGCCCCGGACACAGCCCGAGCACATATCTTGGCGATGGAGAAGGGTGAACCCGGCGAGGAATACATCGTAGCGAGTGAGCCACGGACGATGGCCGAGGTGTTCGGGTGTGCCGAAGAGATCACGGGAATCCCCGCACCACGAACCGCTCCGGACTGGGTATTCGGCGTCCTGGCGACGGTCATGCGCGGCGTCGAACAGGTCGCAACGCCCCCCAAAGGGTTCGAAGCGGAGATGATGGAGTTCTTCGCGGGGCGTCAGTACCTCGTCGATAACACAAAAGCCAAGCGCGAACTCGGCATCGAACATCGTCCCCTGGAGGACGGACTGCGGGAGTACCTCGCATGGGAGATGGACCAGCTCGGGATGGACGTGCAGATAGAACAGGCAGCACCACGATGAGTGGACGCTGACAAGACCCACTAGGAGTGGTGGGTATCCACTAGGTCCATTCTGTGTACCCGCACTTCCCGCAGTGCAGGCGGTCGCCGTGGTCCGCGAGGAAGGAGTCGCCACAGCGCGTGCATTGCTCGCGCTCCGTGGTGCCGTCCTCGTCGTAGAGTTCGTAGCGCGCCATCAGGCCTCCTCCGCTTCCTCGCCGTCGTCGCCGACGGTGATCTTGTTCCGTTCGAGCATGTAGTCCTGCTCGACGTCCTGGGCGTGGGACGGCGACTCGTAGACTTTCGCGTAGCCGACCGACGTCCGCATCCCGAACTTCGTGTCCAGTTCGTGGACGACGACCTCCGTGGCGTCCTTGTTGAGTTTCGCCGCCAGCGAGTCACGCGCCGACAGCCGCGACGGGGTCGCCTCCTCGTGCGTCACCTCGAACCGGACGTCCGTCCGGTGGAGCATCGGGTTCTCCTCCTCCTCGATGATCTTGATATTCATGTGGTCTAAACTCCCGCTGAATCGCGTAAAAGGATTTCGAACCGGTGACAAGAGGGACGGGGCCCCAACGACACGCAGGGGCGGGACTGTGATCGTCTCGGCCGGCGCCACACCGACCGGCCACACAGCGGTCGGGGCGCGCACCGGCGTCCGCGCGGGCGCTAACGGAACTTTAAAGGCTGCGTCAGAGCGAGTTCGGTACAAGGATGCTCGCGCCGTTACAGCTCGTCGACAGTTTCCTGCTCAACTACAACGTCGGCGACGCCCTGCTCGTCGCCTTCGCGCTGGGGTTTCTGGCGACACTGCCGCTGAAGTCCTGGCGGGTGATCACGCTGCACATCCTCGCGTTCGGTCTCCTGTTCCTGGTGACGCCCGCACAGATGCTCGCCGTCGAGGCGACCGGCTCGCACTTCCTCGCCACTCCCCTCCAGTACAAGCTGCTCGGGCTGGGTCTGCTCGTCGTCGCCCCGGTGCTGTACACGACGGGGAATCGGTAGACGCTACGAATCGAGTTTGTCCAGGGCCGCGAAGAAATCGAGCGGCGGCCCGGCGAGATTGACCGGCGTGTCGGCTTTCGCGAGGCTGATCTCCGCCGGCAGAGTGGTCGAGTGCTGGATGCGGCCGTCGCTGATGGCGACGGCCCGGTCGGCACCCTCGACGCGGACGGACACCGTCGCGTCGGTGTCGACCACGAGCGGCGGCATCGCCGCCTCGCCACACATCTCGGTGACGAGAACCCCCCCGACGTCGGGGTGGACGAGCGGCCCGCCCTCGCTGAGATTGTACGCAGTGCTCCCGGTGGTCGTGGCCACGAGGACGCCGTCGGCGTGCCCGTCGGAGTACGGCGAGCCGTCGACGCGGACCTCGAAGTCGAGGCCGCGGCCGTGGCCCCGCTGTGGCCCCTGGACGACCACCTCGTTGAGCGCCGGCGGAAGGGTCCACCCGTCGCCCTCGGCGCGCAGCCGGTGCATCGGCCGGACATTGGCGCTGCCGGTCTCGCGGAGGCGGTCGACCTCCGCGCGGACGGCCTCGACGGCCCGCTCCGGGGGAACGACGTTCAGAAATCCCACTTCACCGAGGTTGACGCCCATGATCGGCGTCGAACCGACCCCGCGTGCGGCAAAGAGGAACGTGCCGTCCCCGCCGACGCTGACCGCGAGGTCACACGACGAGAGGTCCTCGACGTCCATCCCCTCCGGGGTCGGTGAGGCGGCGTCGTCCGGCCAGGCACCCTCCTCGAAGGCCTCGCGGGTCGTCCGGTCGACGGCCACCGACGCGCCCGCCGACTGGAGGTCGTCCGCGATGGCGCAGGCCAGCGAGACGGCTCTGTGGTTGTCACGCTGTGCGACGAGCCCGACCCTCATCGGCCGGGCGTTGCCTCCCCAGGCACATAACGTGGTCGTTCCGGGGCCACAGCGGCCCAGGCCCGGATGGCGGCTGGGGCTCCGGACACCCCTCGCCGGAGACAGCAGTTCCTCTGGCAGCCGGCTACCGGACGACCGTGACGGGAACGGGTGATCGCCTGACGATGGTTTCGGCGACACTCCCCAGCAGAACGCGCGAGACGCCCTCGCGGCCGTGGCTGCCCATGACGACGTGGTCGATGTCCGCGTCCTCGTCTTCGGCGACGGAGACGATGCACCTGTCCGGCTTGCCGGTCTCGACGAGGCGCTCGACGTCGATCCCGTGTTCGGCGGCCCTGGCCTCGACGTCGTCGAGGTGCTCCTCGGCCAGGTCCCGCTGGCTGTCGTACCACTCCTCCGAGGCCGTCGGGATGGCCGTCTGGGCCGTGTAGCCCGCCTCGACAGGGTTGATGACGTGTAGCAGGACCATCGTGGCGTCGGGGAACTCCTCGAAGACGAACTCGCAGGCCCGCTCGGACGGTTCGGACCCGTCGACCGGGACGAGGACGCGCTCTATCATGGCAGACGTTGCGACCGCAGGCACCGTCAACGTTCGGGTCCCCGGCGGAGACAGGGCACTTTAGTCGCCGGTGTCCCAGGGGGAGACATGCGCGTACTCAACGTGCTCGCCCGGACCGTCGTCTTCCTCGGAATCGTGGCCGTCGTCGCCGTCGCCGGCTGGTTCGTGTTCGTCGAGTTCCCGGCCTCGATCACCGACCTCGTGGGCGTCCTGCTCGTCGGCCTGCTCGTGCTCGTCGGGGCCAGAATCGCCGGCAACGCTGCCGGGTCGCTGGCCCCCGGGTACAACGTCGCGGAGGTGGCCGTCGAGGGACCGATCACCCGCGACGGCGGCGGTGGGCCGCTCTCGAACGCGCCGATCGGGGCCGCCGCCGAGGAGATCGTCGAGCAGATCGAGCGCGCCGACGAGAACCGCGGCGTCGAGGCGCTGCTCGTCCGGCTGAACACTCCCGGCGGGGAGATCGTCCCGAGCCAGGACATCCGGCTGGCCGCCGAGCGCTTCGACGGACCGACAATCGCCTACGCGACGGACGTCTGTGCCAGTGGCGGCTACGAGATCGCCGCCGGGTGCGACGAACTCTGGGCCCGCGAGGGGTCGATCGTGGGGTCGATCGGCGTCGTCGGCTCGCGGGTGAACGTGGCCGACCTGGCCGACCGGCTGGGCGTCAGCTACGAGCAGTTCACTGCCGGCGAGTACAAGGACGCCGGGACTCCGCTGAAGGAACTCGAGGCGGACGAGCGCGAGTACCTCCAGGGCATCGTCGACGACTACTACGACCAGTTCGTCGCCGACGTCGTCGAGGGCCGCGACCTCGACGCAGAAACTGTCCGGGACACCGAAGCGCGCGTCTATCTGGGCGAGCAGGCCCTCGACGTGGGACTGGTCGACGAACTCGGCACCCGCGAGGACGTCACCGACCGCGTCGAGCAGGGACTCGGTAAAGAGGTGACAATCGAGGAGTTCGAACCCCAGCGGGGGCTGGCCAGCCGCCTCCAGCGCGGCGCCGGACGGGTCGCGTACGCCTTCGGCGCCGGACTCGCGAGCGTGGTCGTCGACGACGACTTTTCGGTTCGCTAGGCCAGCGGCCGGAACCACACCGCAGCCACCAGCACCGCCAGAAAGACGTACGAGCCCCGGATCAACAGCCTCGTCGCGGTCTCTGGTTCGGCCCGCCACGCGGTCGCGGCGACGGCGCCGAAAGCGAGGGCCGCCAGCCCGGCGGTGGGCGGAATCCCCGGCAGCACGAGCGCGAGCGAGACGACTGCGACCATGCCGGCGAGCATCAGCCCGAAGGCGGTCAGGCGGGCACGCGCCGGGCCGAGGACGACCGCCACCGTCCGCTTGTCGATGGAGCGGTCGTAGTGGTAGTCCTGGGCGTCGTCGATCACCTTGATTCCCGAGAGGATAGTCACGAACACGGCCGCGAGCGCCACCACCGTCGGCGCGAGCGCCGTCGCCTGGACGTAGTAGCCACCGAGGAGCGCGAACCCGATCCCGAGGGGGTAGCCGACAGTGGCGCCGACGGGGTTGGTGTCCAGTTGTGGCGCGTGGTTGACGGCGATGAGCCACCCCGGCAGCGTCAGCAGACCGGCCCACACGTCCACGAGAGCGACGATGGCGGCCAGACACGCGAAAAACGCCAGCGACGAGCCGGCGAGTGCGAGCCGACAGCCACCCGCCGTGAGGGGATGGTCGTCGTCCTCGCCGCGGACGTGGAAGTCGACGTAGCCGTCGGTGACGTGCGCGGTGTAGAGGGCGAAGAAGGCGGCCGTCGCGTGCAGCGTTGCCAGCCCGACGGCGGAGAGCCCGCCGAGGACGGCCCCGAACCAGGAGGTCGCGAGGGGCGGGAGCATGAACACGGGGTGGACCTGCGACGCCAGGGCCCGGATCGCCCCAACCGGGCCAGGGTCGTGACGGGCGACTGCCATAGGTACCCGGTCGGCCGGTGGCGCAAAAAAAGCGAGGGAAAAACTGTTTGGCCACCTCGCGGACGCCACGACGGGGCCCGGCCGCTCACTCTCGACCGTCTAGCTGGTCACTGCCAGCGTGACTGGTCGAAGACGACCGCCGAGACGCGCGAGGCGAGGTCGCGGGCCGCCCCTTCGGTAGCGGCGTGGAGGTCCCCCGAGACGGGGCCGACCTCGCCGCCGATGCCCTCGGATTCGGAGACGGGATCGGCCCGCAGGCCGGCCCCGCCGGCCGTCGGGTAGGAGCGCCACTCCCGGACCCGCCGGCGTAGCGTCGCCAGCGCGTCGGGCGCGAGTTCCGTCCTGAGGTGGCCGAGGTCGTACCGGACGATGAACCCACGGCGGGCGTCCCGGACCGCGATCACGGGCTGGCCGCGCTCGGCACACTCGGCCCAGAGGACACGGCGTTGCTCGCGCGTGCCGTAGACCGGAACGTGGTGGGGCGAGAGTTGGTCCATACCCGACACTCGGGGCCGGGGGCCTATTGACCTGTCGAACCCCGCTTTCCAGGGGGGCCGAAATCGACTGGGGGATTCATGAGAGACGAGCAACAACTCCACGACCAGGACCCGTCGAAACGATGGCATCCCAGGACCCGGACCTGCGAACGGTACTCGAACGCGTCGGTGACCTCGCGTTCACCGTCGACGGGGAAGGCCGGTACGACCTCGTGACCGACTCCCTGGCGTCGTTCCACGGGAGAGCGCCCGGGGACCTGGCCGGCGAGGAGAGTCGTCTGGCCGAGCACCTCCGCAAGACGGACCGCTGGGCGGCCTTCCGAGAACTGGTCGCAGGCGAGCGCGACGACGTACGCACGGAGATGGCGTTCGACCACGCCGACAGCGGGCGTCAGGTCCTAGACCTCCGGCTGAGCAGACACGCCGTCGACGGCGAGTTCGACTCCGTCGTGGCCGTCGGGCGGGACGTCACCGCCGACAGGCGTCGGCGGACCGCGCTGGAGGCGCTGCACGACGTCGCCACGTCCATCCAGACCGAGGACACCGTCGAGGGCGTCTGCGAGCGGACGGTCAGGGCGGCCGAGACGATCCTCGATTTCGACAGCTGCGTGGTCTTCCGCCCGGAGGGCGACCGGATGGGGATCGTCGCCAAGTCCGAGGAGTTCCCGGCCGAGGGGATCGAATCGCTCCCGATCGAGGGGAGTGTCGCCGGCCAGACCTACCGGACGGGCGAGCCGTGTATCGTCGACGACGCGTCCACGCACCCGGTTGCGAATCCCCAGGGTCCCTACGAGAGCGGACTCAGCGTTCCCATCGGGGAGCACGGCGTCTGCCAGATGATCGCGACCGAACCCCGTGCCTTCGATTCCCGGGACCAGGAGTTCGCCGAGCTGCTGGTCAGTCACGCCGAAAGCGCCATCGACCGCATCGAACGCGAACGGGACCTGCGGATGTACGAGGCCATCGTCGAGGCAGTCGACGACGCCGTCTACGTGGTTGACGACGATCGGTGCGTCGAGTTCGTCAACGACAGCTACCTCGAGATGAAAGGCATCGACCGGTCGGATGTCCTCGGGACGCAGATCACTGAGTGGGGCAAAGACGCGGATATCGAACGGATCGTCGAACAGGTCGAACGGATCCGGCGCGGGGAGCGCGACATGGTCAAGGTCGACTACGAATTCCGGACGGTCGATGGCGACGCTATCCCTGCCGAACTCCGGATCACGCCGCTTTCCTTCCCGGACGGCGAACGTGGACGCGTCGGAATCATCCGCGACATCTCCGAACGGAAACGCTACGAGCGACGCCTCGAAGAGCAGGCCGAGCAACTCGAGGCACTCAACCGCATCGTCCGCCACGACATCAGCAACGACATGAACGTCGTGCTCGAGATGACCAAGGCCGTCCGTGAGCGTCTGGAGGACGAGCACCTGGCCGGACGCCTAGATCGCGTGCTGGCGGCGACCAGACACACCATCGAACTGACCCAGTCGGTGCGCGACCTGATGGAGACGATGCTCGCAGAGGACCGCGAGCGCCGTCCGGTATCGCTCCGGCGGACGCTCGAGGCGGAGATCGACGACATCGCCGGGGGGGCAGACGCAGACATCCGCGTCGAGGGATCGATCCCGAGCGTGTCGGTGCTCGCGGACGGCCTGCTGTCCTCGGTGTTCCGGAACCTCCTGGCCAACGCCGTCCAGCACAACGACGCCCCGGAGCCCGAGGTGATCGTCGCCGCGGAGACCGGCGGCGGCGACGTCCGGGTCAGCGTCGCCGACAACGGGCCCGGCATCCCCGACGAGCGCAAGGACGAGATCTTCGGCAAGGGCGAGGCCGGCCTCGACAGCGAGGGCACCGGTATCGGGCTGTACCTCGTCCAGACGCTGGTCGACAGTTACGGCGGCAGCGTCCGCGTCGAGGACCGCGAGACCGACAGGGGGTCGGTGTTCGTCGTCGAACTGGAGCGAGCAGGCGCGGACTCGGGTCACTAGCCGGCGTCGATCCGTTCAGTCGCGGCGGAATTTTATACGCCCCAGTGTGCAATCACATCACATGGATGAAGCCACAGCGGACGAGGAGGCCTCAGCGACCACGCGGATCGCACTCGACAACTGGATGATCTACGGGCTGTTCGGTGGGCTCACGCTGGCAGGCGTGGCTATCTCGATGGATCTCTTCGGGGCGGGCGCCATGGCGGCGCCGGCCGAGTCACCGACCGAGGGGACGGTCACGCTAGCGGTCCCGCTGTTCGTCTACGTCTACGCGTCGCTCGGCGCGCTCGGGTACATCTTCACGAAGTTGATGGCGGGCCTCGAGGACTACGACGAACCGGGCGAGATCAGGGAGATGGTCGAGATGGGGATGCGGATCCCGGCCGCGTGGGTCCTCGGGGCCGGGTTCTACGTCATTCTCCTCCAGGCCGGAAGTGATCCAGCCGACGCACCCGGGTTGTTCGCCGCCACCGCGTTCCTCGTCGGCCTCTATATCAACGTCGCAATCAAGTCGCTGGGGTCGCTCGCCGACCGTATGCTGGGCCGGGGTGGGAAAGGGGAAGGATAGCCCGGGGCGAACGGGACCGTCATCTCGGCACCAACGCGGACTGGATGGCGCTATCGGACGGCACGCGTCGCCGCGTCCATGACCTCGAGTGCCTCCTTCAGCGTCTCGACGTCGACCGCGTAGGAGATGCGGGCGTAGCCGGCGCCGGCCTCGCCGAACGCCTCGCCGGGAACGACCACGACGCCGCGGTCGATGACCTCGTCGACCCACCCCTCGGGCACCTCGGGCATCGCGTAGAATGCACCCTCGGGAGTGGGACACCGGAGACCGATATCGGCGAGCCCATCGAGCAGGACGTCCCGGCGCTCTTCGAAGGCGGCGACCATCTCGTCGACGGCGTCCTGCGGGCCCGACAGCGCCGCCTCGGCGGCGTACTGGGAGGGGGCGGCGGCACACGCTTGGGCGTACTGGTGGACCCGCAACATCCGCTCGATCCGCTCGTGGCTGGCGGTCACCCACCCCAGCCGCCAGCCAGTCATCGAGTAGGTCTTCGAGCAGGCGCCGACGACGGCCACGTTGTCGCTGTCGGCGAACGCCGCCGGCGAGCGGTGCTCGCCCTCGAAGACGATGTGCTCGTAGACCTCGTCGCTGAGACAGAGGACGTCGTGCTCGTCCGCGATGCGTGCGAACGCGCGCATATCGGCGACGGACTGGACCGCGCCCGTCGGATTCGCGGGGCTGTTGACGACGAACGCCGCCGTCTCGTCGGTGATGGCGGCCTCGACGGCCGCCGGG
>JAHENO010000015.1 GCA_018609945.1 Haloarculaceae archaeon
CGGGATCTCGAAGACGCGAACGCTGACGACTGCCATCCAGCTCGAGGCCCGCCAGGGACAGTACGAGACGGCGATGATACTCGGTGCGGTCCTCCTCGTGCTCGTGTTGACGGTCAACGCCATCGTGGTCCGCCTGGGCGACCAGGGGGTGGGCCGCTGATGCTTCGTGCGACCGACGTCGCACGCTCGTTCGGTGGCGAACAGGTGCTCCGGGACCTCTCTATCGATGTCGAAGCCGGCGAGGTCGTCGCCGTCATCGGCCCGTCCGGCGTCGGCAAGACGACGCTGCTCCGGCTGCTTGCACTCGGGCTCGAACCGGACGCGGGGACCGTCACGTTCGACGGCACCGATGTCTGGGCTGTCGACGACGCCGAACGCCTGTCGCTGCGCCGACGCGTCGGGATGGTCTTCCAGGAAGCGAGCCTCTTCGACGCCTCGGTCGCTCGCAACGTCGAATACGGCCTCCGCATCCGCCGGTCGTGGTCCGACAGGCTCCGGACGGAACTCCACTCGATCCTCCGGTCGAACGGCACCCCCGGGGCCGTTCGCGAGGCGCTCGACGTCGTCGGGTTGGCGGACAGGATGGAGCAACACGCGGGATCGCTCTCGGGTGGCGAGGCCCAGCGCGTCTCCTTCGCGCGTGCACTGGCCTACGACCCCGATATTCTGCTGCTCGACGAGCCAACCTCGGACCTGGATCCGCGAAACACCGCGGTCATCGAGGAGGCGATCTCGGAGGCTCGCGGTCGGGGCATCGGCGTCGTCGTGGCGACACACGACATGCATCAGGCCGAGCGTGTTGCGGACTGCGTCGGCGTCTTGCTCGGGGACAGCATCACGGAAATCGCCCCGACGGACGTGATCTTCGAGAACCCGACCGACGAGCGCACCCGGAAATTTATCTCGGGTGAGTTGGTATACTGACCGGACCGCGTGTGTGAGACCCACTGCCTCGACCGACTGATTCACCGATGACTCTCAGGAAAGATTTCGACCCCCACCTCGCTACCGGCGAGACGACCGTCACTGGCCGCGATATCGAGATGCTTCGTGCGATCGACCAGTTCGGGTCGATGCACAGGGCGGCCGATGAACTGGGGCGGTCGTATCCACATCTGCAGCGCCGTGTGGTGGAACTCGAAGACGCGATCGGCCAGCTCACCCGGCGAGAGCGAGGTGGCACGGACGGGGGCGGAACCCACCTGACTCCGGCGGCACGCGATCTCATCCAGCAGTTCGAGCGACTGCGGGTCGAACTCGCGGGCGTGACGACCGTTCCCGAATCCATCATCACGGGGACTGTCCGGGAGCAGTACGGCGAACTGGCGACCGTTCGAACCGCTGCCGGGGACATCACCGCCCGCGTCCCGACGGCGGCGGAGGAGGTGGAAATCGCCGTGCGAGCCGACGCCGTCGTGCTGATGGAACCGCACTCGCCGCCACACGATCACACGAGCCTCCGGAATCAACTGTCGGGCGTCGTCAGCGACCTCACCGTCGGTGACGCGACGGCAACCGTCACCGTCGAGATCGCCGATGGCGTCCCGCTCACGTCGGTCGTCACGGCCGAGAGCGTCGACCGACTCGGTCTCGCTGCCGGGACCGAGGTGATTGCTGCGTTCAAAACGACGGCCGCGAGAGGAACGCCTGTCGACGCGTAGCGACCCGCCGCGAAAACCGCACGCGACGACCGAGCGGTGTCCAGGACCGGTCCGGCGTCAGCCTCTCAGTCGTCGGACGCCGCGGCTTCGCCCCCGCTGGGCTCGAGGTCCACCTCGATCTCGGCGGCGGCGGCCTTGTACTCCGGGATCTTCGCGCGTTCGTCGAGGACGTCGTTGGTGAGGCGGTTCGCGGAGGCGGCCGCGAAGTGCGGCGTCGTCCAGATGGCCCCCTCCTTGATGTCCTCGGTGACGTTCGCCGTGACGGTGATCTCGCCGCGCCGCGACTTGATCGTCACTTCGTCGCCGTCCTCGATGCCGTACTCCTCGGCGTCGTTGGGGTGGACGTCGACGAAGTTCTCGGGGTGCTGGCGGTTGAGCGTCGGCGAGCGCCGGCTCATCGTCCCCGTGTTGTAGTGCTCTTCGAGGCGCGCGGTGGTGAGGATGAGCGGGTACTCCTCGTCGGGGGTTTCCTTGGGCGGCTGGTGGCGCACGCCCTCGATCTGGCCGAGGCCGTTCTCGGTTTCGAACTCCTCCTCGTAGAGGTACTCGTCGCCCTCGTCGCCGGGTTCGTAACACGGCCAGTGGAGTCCCTCCTCGCCGAGCAGGTCGTAGGTCATGCCGTGCATGATCGGGCAGACCTCCCGCAGTTCCTCGAAGACCTCCTCGGGGCCCTCGAAGTCGAACCCTTCCCCGAACAGGCGGGTGCCGACCTCACAGAGGATGTCCAGGTCGTGTCTGGTGTTCTCGTGGACCTTCTCGACGGGCCGCATCAGCTGCACCCGGCGGTCGGTGTTCGTGACGGTGCCGCCGCGCTCGGCCCAGCTGGTCGCGGGCAGGACGACGTCGGCCAGTTCCGCGGTCTCGGTCATGAAGATGTCCTGCACGCAGAGGAACTCCAGGTCCTCCTTGAACCGGCGCTCGGCCGCGTTGCCGTCGGGCTCGCTCATGATGGGGTTCTCGCCCATGACGTACAGCCCGTGGACGGTGTCGCCGATGGCGTGTGAGATCTCGACGTTCGTCAGCCCGGGTTCGTCGGGGATCTCGAAGCCCCAGACCTCCTCGACGGACTCGCGGGCCTCGTCGTCGTCGACGAGCTGGTAGCCCGGGAGGACGTTGGGCATCGCGCCGACGTCACAGGTGCCCTGGACGTTGTTCTGGCCCCGGAGGGGGTTGACGCCGGTGCCCGGCCGGCCGACGTTGCCCGTGATGAGCGAGAGGTTGATCTCGTTCTGGACGTTGTCGACGCCGCAGGTGTGCTGGGACATGCCCATCCCGGTGAAGATGGCGGCGTTGTTCGCCATCGCGTACTTCTCTGCGGCGAGTTCGATGTCCTCGAGCGGGACGCCACACTGCTCTGCGGCCTCCTCCTTGTCGAAGTCCGCCAGGGTCTCCTTGAGGTGTTCGAAGCCCTCCGTGCGCTCCTCGATGAACTCCTCGTCGATCCAGCCCTCGTCGGGGTTCTCCTCGTGTTTCTCGAGGATGGTCTTGATGACGGCGTTCAACAGCGGGATGTCCGTCCCCGGCTCCAGCTGGAGGTGCATGTGGCGGTCGGTCTCGTCGATCTGGAACGACCGCGTGGTCTTGTTGGCGTGGGGGTCGACCTGGATGACCGTCGCCCCCTCGAGGACGGCCTGCCGGAAGTACTGGCTGTTGGCGATGGGGTGTTGCTCGCCGGGGTTGGCGCCCTGGATCCAGAAGAGGTCCGCCGCCTCCTCGAGGTCGGCCATGCTGTTGGTCATCGCGCCCATGCCGAGGCTGGTCCGGAGCGCCCACACGGTGGAGGCGTGGCACATCCGCGTGCAGTTGTCGACCTGGTTGGTGCCGTACCGGCGGGCGAGCTTCTGGATGAGGTAGTTCTCCTCGTTGAACGTCTTCGAGGAGCCGAAAAAGCCCATCCCGTCGGGGCCGTGTTCCTCGCGGATCCGCTCCAGCTCCGAGATGATGTACTCGAAGGCCTCCTCCCACGTGGCCTCGCGGAACTCGCCGTCCTCCTTGATCAGGGGGTCGGTCAGGCGGTCCTCGTGGTCGACGACTTCCGTCGCCGCGCCACCCTTGATGCAGATCCGCCCCTCGTTGACCGGGGCGTCGCCCCACGGGCGGAACTGCATATCTCCTGGCTCGTCGCCGGGCTGTACCATGATTCCGCACCCGACACCGCAGTACGGACAGATCGTTTTGACCGGCTCCTGGTTTTCGCTTGACATAGTTTGGTGTACGCCGCGGGTGATTGCTCCCCGGGCTGCTCCCGTGGAACTGGCCTCTCCACGGTCATGAATCTTTCTCACTGACAGTAGAACGCGGTGAGGCGCCGGTTTTGACCCCGCCGACGGAAACGTTCACGTCCCGTGGGCTTTTTCGGGAGCGTATGGAACTCACCCGGTCACTCGTCGAATCCACGGCCGAGGAATACGAGCGGCAGGAACCGCTGTACGCCGTCGAGCAGGAACACGTCGAGATCGTCCCCGAGACGATCCGGAGCGGCGAGTACGGCTGGCGGGACGTCGAGTGGGTCGTCCAGTGGTACTACAGGCGCTATCTCGGGGCCTATCCCGACGAGGAACGTCGGGACGGCGAGGCGGCGTTCCGGGACAACAGCTTCGAGGACGTCCTCGACAGGCTGGCGGGGGCCGTCGAATCCGACAATACCGCGGAGAGACTCCGCCACCTGACGGCCCTCGATGGCGTCGACGTCCCCGTCGGATCGGCGTTCCTCCTATTCCTGTTTCCGGAGCGATACGTTGTGGTTGGCGAACGCGAGTGGGGGGTGTTGCGCGCGGCCGGCGAACTGGACGAACCGTACCCCGACCCCCCAACAATCGAGGAGTATCTCGCATACGACGGCGTCTGCCGGGACCTGACCGAGCGCTTCGACGTCGACGCCTGGACGCTCTACCGGGCGCTATGGCGTCTCGGAGTGGAGTAGGCGGGCGAGCGGTCCCCCCGTTCTCGCTGTGGACTGTTACCGAACTCAAAACAGTAGTGCCTGATTTGTGTCATGACCACTGGTGTTGCACGCGCCGTGCGTACTCAGCACCGCAATCAGATATGTAGCATGCAACTACATGTTGTGCAGGTGAAACCAAAAGCAATTTTTCGCCGGAAGTGTAATTTACCTACCAGCTTTGCCCCAAAGCTACATAGCAGAGGTAGTGCTGACCCACCACGAATTTCCGATAGCCCCCACGCTCGCTACAGTTCCAGAGGCAGAGATTACCGAAGAGTCGATTCGACCACCAACAACCTCGGATGTCCCTGCCGTCCTCTACCGGGTGACAGATGTCGATTTCCAGGAGTTTGAATCCTCCCTTGGGACCGATCAGACAGTCCAAAATTGGCGGTTGGAGATGGACTTCGGGAATTCTCGCATGTACCGGATTCAGCTCGGGCCGGCAACGAAATTTGTCACGCCAACAGTATCTGAACTCGGCATTCACGTGCTTCTGGCGGAGAGTGCCCGGAAGGGGTGGCGGTTCAGGATAGAGGCGCCTGATAGGGAACGTCTCGGCGAGTTCTGGGACTACTGTCGCGAGGAGGGCATCCAGTTCGAGTTAGAGAAAATCTACAGTACGAGAACACAACCGGCCGACACCCAGGTTACTTTCAAATCAGGGCTTACCGAGCGCCAGCGTGAAGTCGCCCGCGTCGCGACTGACATGGGATACTACGAGGCTGACGGGGCCAGTTCTGAGGAAGTCGCCGCTGAGCTTGGGATCTCGCCATCAACGCTCTCGACCCATCTTCGGAGAATTAACGCACAACTGTACAACGATATATTTGGAGACACATCAGCGTAACAGTACGTGAGGATGATCCCCCACGAGCGGTATCTTCACTTAATAGGACAAACTATTCGCCAGTAAGACTGAGCCCACGGGGCAGAAAGGATGTTGCATGAGAGCTACACTGACGTCCTCAAAAGTGGACGACATCGGGAACGTGACCGAGGACGTAGTTGAGATCATTGCCGACATCGAAGGTATCGACCCCACAGAATTGACTCCGCCGTTGTACTCAGTTATCGACCCCGACGCGCTGAACTCGCTCTTTCAGTCATCAGCCAGTGATGATTTGTCACCGTCGGTCTGCGTGTCTTTTCAATACTGTGGGTATGAGGTCCATATCGAGAGCGACGGTGAACTCACAATCCTGAACAAATAACGGCGGCTCACCTCGTCATCAGCGGCAGTTTCTCTATGGGATGTTGCGCCAGACCAGGTGAGTGTCCGCCGCGACCGGTCACTGACTGTCGAGGGGTGCCTCCGCCAGTGGGGTGTCGGCGTCGACGGCGTCGGCCAGTCCCAGCCGCTGGACCGTCTCGCGTGCCGGCCGGCCGTCGCCCCCCCAGCCACGCTGGCGGTAGTAGGCCTCGAGCATGGCCTCGAAGGTCGCCTCCTCCACGGCCTCGCCCTCGTTCGGGCCGGCGGGGAGCGGTTCCTGGAGCGTCGGCGGCAAGGCGTCGTCGGCACGGTCGAGTCCCTCACGGACGTTGAACAGGCGCGTCAGCGTCCAGATGCGCTCCCCGACGGTCGCGAGATCGCCCTCGACGTCCAGCCCGACGGCGTCGAGCCACTCGGCGCCGAGGTCGTCGAAGACGTCACCCACGAAGTCGTCGACGATCAGCGACCAGAGGACCGAGCGCCGGTCCTGCTCTGCGATGACGGCCTCGGCCGCCCGCTCGGGGCTCCACTCCCCCTCGAAGACCTCCCGCTCGATCGGGCGGGCCCGGCGGTGACAGGCCCCCCGGTCGCTCGTCGCGTAGGCCAGCGCCATGCTGTGGGCGCCCCGGGGGTCGTAGGCTGGCAGTTCCATCTGCTTGATCGTCGGGACCAGCTCTGCGCCACCAAACTGGTCGGCAGCCGAATCGACGCCGCCAGCGAGCGCGTCCCCGAGGGGCGTGTCCCGGACCGCAATCTGGGCCAGGAGCTCGCGGGCGTCGTCCGGGTCGCCAAACGAGAAGGAGTCGTCGATCAACCCGCGCTCGCTGGCCTTGATCGCCCACGCGACCGCGCTGCCCGCGCTGATGAGGTCCACCCCGAGGCGGTTGCAGGTCTCGCCCAGCGTCGCGACGGCGTCGAAGTCGTCGATCCCGAGGCCGGCACCCAGCGTCATCGCGGTGGCCCCGCGGGGGACACTCTCGCCGTCCTCGGTCTCGACGCGGAACCCGCGGGGGTCGTCCTCGTCGTCGTACTCCCGCCCGGAGGCGTGCTCCTCGACGGCCTCGATGCCCACCGCGTCGGCACCCTCGAACTGCCCCTCCTCCCAGCCACGCGTCGAGAGGACCCCCGCCTCGTTGGCGAAGTCGACCGTCTCGACGGTGCCGCTCGCGCGCAACCACTTGCCCGTGTCGTCCTCGCGGTACCGCCTGGCGTACTCCTCGCGCAATTCCGCCAGTCCGGCGACGGGGTCGCCGCGGGCGACGACGGCCTTCAGCCGTTTCGCGCCCATCACCGCACCCGCGCCGCCCCTGCCGGCGTGGTGGTCGCCGGCGTCGGACGCGATGGTCGCGTAGGCGACGCCGTTCTCCCCGGCCGGGCCGATACACGCGACCGACGCGTCGGGGAACGCTTCCGCAGTCGTCGCGACGTCCTCGCCCCACGTCGCCGCGGGTTCGACGGTCGCGTCCCCGTCTTCGAGGACGATCTGTACCGGGTCGGACGCGGCCCCGGTCACGAGCAGGCCCATGTGGGAGGCGAGCGCGCCGGCGAGCGTGTCCGGGAACTCCCCGCCGGCGTAGGAGTCGAGGAAGCCCCCCGTCAGCGGCGACTTCGTGACGGCGGCGTAGCGCGATTCGCCGGGGGTCAGCCCCGACACCGGGCCGAGCATGAAACAGAGGACGTTCTCCGGCCCGAGCGGATCGGCCCCGGGGTCGAGTTCCTCGTAGAGATAGCGGGC
>JAHENO010000016.1 GCA_018609945.1 Haloarculaceae archaeon
TCTGTGACGAGTACCGCGCCCTCTTTGTTCTCGACGAGGTCACCACGGGCTTCCGCGTGGGGGGCCTGCAGTGTGCCCAGGGGAAGTTCGGGATCGAGCCCGACGTCACGACGTTCGGCAAGATCGTCGGCGGCGGGTTCCCCGTGGGGGCAATCGGCGGCCGCGCGGAGATCGTCGAGTCGTTCACGCCCTCGGGTGAGGTCTTCCAGTCGGGCACCTTCTCCGGACACCCGGTGACGATGGCCGCCGGGCTCGAAACCCTGCGGTACGCCGCCGAGAACGACGTCTACGAGCACGTGAACGCCCTCGGGGAGCAACTCCGGGCGGGACTGCGGGACATCGTCGCCGACCAGGCACCCCGATACACCGTCGTTGGCACCGACAGCATGTTCAAGACCGTGTTCACGCGGGATGACGCCGACCCGCAGGACGGCCCCTGTGAGGCGGGCTGCGCGCAGTCCCCGGAGTGTTCCCGGGCCGACACCTGCCCGAAAACGGGCGCGGACGTCGACGCCGCCCAGAGCGAGCGCTGGGACCGCCTGTTCCGCCCGGCGATGCGCGAGCAGGGGATCCTGCTCACGGCCAACCAGAACGAGTCGCAGTTCGTCTGTGCCGCACACACCGAGGAGGACGTGGAGCGCACCCTCGACGCCTACGCGGAGGTCCTGTAACCTTCGAAAGCGTCGGGGTAGCGCCCGTAGAGGTGGCGCGCACGCGCTAGGCCGTGGAATTCGCGGTCCCTGACTCTCACTCGACGCGCCGCGGGATCAGCGGTCCGCGAGCAACTCGCGGGTGGCCTGCCGGACCGCCTCGTCGCTGGATTGTGAGGGTTCCCAGCCCAGCGCCGCGAGTTTCTCGACCGAGAGGCGCATCCGCGGGACGTCACCGGTCCAGCCACGGTCGCCGCCCGTGTACTCGCGGTCGGGGTCGACGCCCATCTCCTCGGCCACGATGTCGGCGATGCGGTCCACCGAGGTGGTGGTCCGCGTGCCGAGGTTGTAGACGTTGAACGCCCCGTCCGCGCCCGCGACCACCGCGAGCATGGCGTCGAGGCACTCCTCGACGTGCATGTAGGATTTCTCCTGGTGGCCGTCCCCCAATATTACGAGCGTGTCGGGGTCCGACCGGAGTTTCTCGATGAAGTCCGGAACGACGGCCCCGCGGAGCCGCGGGCCGACGATGTTCGCGAAGCGGTAGACCCACGCCCGGAGGCCGTGGCTGTGGGCGTACGTCGAGATCAGCCCCTCCTCGGCGAGTTTGGCGGCGCCGTAGGCGCTGATCGGTTCGAGCGGGGCGTAGTCCTCGGGGGTGGGCCGGGGCGCCTCGCCGTAGACCGTCGACGAGGAGGTGAAGGCGAGTCGGTCGACGCCCACGTCGCGCATCCGTTCGAGGACGTTGTAGGTCATCGCGACGTTGTCCTCGAACTGCCGGCGGGGCTGGTCCGTGTCGACGAGTTTGGCCGCCGCGAAGTGGAAGACGACGTCCACGTCGGCGGTGATGGCCTCGGCCACAGTGTCGGGGTCGGTGCAGTCGCCCGCCACGAACTCCGCGTCGTCGGGTACCCACTCCCGGCGGCCGTTCGAGCAGTCGTCGACGACGGTGACGTCGTTGTCGCCGACGAGTCGCCCGGCGAGGTGCGAGCCGACGAAGCCCGCCCCGCCCGTGACGACCACGCGCCGTCCCGTCAGGTCCATGCTGGTGAGTCCGTCACCGTGGGCAAGTGTTTTCCGGTCCGCCCGGACCCCGTCTCTCACAGCCGCTCCGCGACCCGCCGTGCAGTGGCCTCGCCCACGCCCTCGACCGTCCGGAGTTCGGCCTGGGAGGCCTCGCGGACGCCGTCCACGCTGCCGAAGCGCCGGAGCAACCGCCGGCGTGTCTGCGGGCCCACCCCGTGTATCTCGTCAAGGGGGGTCGACACCTCGTCCCGCAACGTCTCGTGGTACTGTCGGGCGAAGCGGTGGGCCTCGTCGCGGACCCGCTGGAGGAGGTGCAACTCGGGCGCGTCGTCCGGCCAGTCGTAGCTCCCCTCGGACGTGACCACCCGCTCGTTTTCCTTCGCGAGGGCGACCGCGGGTACGTCCCAGCCCGCCTCGTCGACGGCCTCGCGGGCGGCGTCGAGTTGGCCCCGGCCCCCGTCGATCAGCAAGAGGTCGGGGTCGGGCCGGTCGTCCCGTCCTGCGACGGCACGTTCGGCACGCCAGGCCACGAGGGCGTGCATGTTCGCGTAGTCGTCGTTGTCCTCGGGGAGTTTCTTGCGCCGGTAGTCGGCCTTCTCGGGGTCACCGTCGAGGAAGACGACGTCGCTGCCGACCACGGCCCGGCCGCCGGCGTGGCTGACGTCGAACCCCTCGACCCGGCGGGCGTCGGGGATACCGAGCGCCTCGGCCAGGGCCCGCGTCTCGTCGGCGCGGCGCT
Organism: Haloarculaceae archaeon; assembly: GCA_018609945.1. Taxonomy (GTDB): domain Archaea; phylum Halobacteriota; class Halobacteria; order Halobacteriales; family Haloarculaceae; genus SW-9-67-25. The sequence goes on from JAHENO010000016.1 coordinate 2,416, forward strand.
CGGTCCGGCGGGCGTTCTTCATTGCCAGGTCCACGAGCGTCGCCTCGCGCCCGGCACCCGGAACGCGCAGGTCGACGCCCACGTCGGCCAGCCACGCCTCGACACCCTCCCCGACGGGGCGCTCTGGACACAGCACCGCGTCGGGCAACTCGCGCTCGGCGTAGTACTGGGGGATGAACGCGCCCAGCACTGCCGCGGGCGTCTCGCCGCCCGCCGTCGCGAGGGTGTGCCGGTCGCGCTCGACGAGTTTGCCCCCCTCGGCGTGGAGCCGTGCGACCGTCGCCTCCCTGCCCTCGACGGCGACGCCGAGGACGTCGAGGGCCTCGCGCCCGGCCTCGCCGGCGGCGCTCACGGCCGCGTCGCCGGTCCCGTGGAACGCCTCGACCGCCTCGAGGCGGTCCCTGAGGTTGGCTGCGCGCTCGAACTCCTGCCGCTCGGCGGCGGCTTCCATCTCGCGGCGCATGGGGTCCGCGAGGATGCCCGTCTCGCCGCCGAAGAACCGCTCGACAGCCTCGACGTCCGCGAGGTAGGAGTCGCGGTCGATCTCGTCGGTGCAGGGGGCCGTACAGAGCCCGATGTCGTAGTCGATGCAGGGCCGGTCCCGGCCCGCGTACTTGTGGTCGGAACACCCGCGCACGCCGTAGATCTCCCGGAGTGCCTTCACGACCGTCTCGACCTGGCCCATGTCGGTGAACGGCCCGAAGACCGTCGCGCTCTCCGCGGGGTCGCGGGTCACCTCGATCCGCGGGAAGGGGTGGTCAGTCACCTGGACGAGGGGGTAGGACTTGTCGTCGGTCAGCCGGACGTTGTAGCGGGGCCGGTGGCGCTTGATGAGGTTCGCCTCCAGGAGCAACGCCTGCGTCTCGGTGTCGGTGACGGCCACCTCCACCCCGTCGGCTTCCCCCACCATCTCCCGGATGCGCTCGGTTCGAGGGTCGGCGTACGAGCGGACCCGCTCGCGCAGATTCACGGCCTTGCCCACGTACAGCACCCGCTCGGGGTCCCGCGAGCGAAACTGGTAGACGCCGGGCTCTCCTGGCAGGTCGCCCGCCGCGTCCCTGACCCCGCTGGCGTCCATGCCTGCAGGTACACAGCGAGCCGGCTTCAGGGTCACGGGTCCCTGCCATCCCAAGTCCGAAAGCGAGCGCGCTTCAGGGCTCGCTCACGCTCAGCACCGGTTTGATCGTGTGGCCCTCCTCGGCGTCGTGGATGGCCTGGTGGATGTCCGCGAAGTCGTAGTGGGTGACGATCTCGTCGAAGGGGAACCGGCCCTGCCTGTAGAGGTCCAGCAGCGTCGGGATGAACAGTTCCGGGACGGCGTCGCCCTCGATGATGCCCCGGAGTTTGTGTCCGAAGTGGAAGGTGTGCATGTCGAGGCTGACCTCGGTGCCGGCGGGGGCGGCGCCGATCAGCCCACACTCGCCGGGGATGCGCGTACAGTCCACGGCCTGCCCGAGCACCTCGGGGACGGCAGTCGTCTCCAGTGAGTAGTCGGCGCCGCCGTCGGTGATGTCCCGGATGGTGCCGACGACGTCGTCGGTCGCGTCGGGGTTGATGGTGTGGGTCGCGCCGAGGTCGGCCGCTTTCTCCAGGCGCTCGCCGTTGATGTCGACCGCGATTATCTGCGTACAGCTGCTGACGTTCGCGGCGGCCATCACCGAACTGATGCCGACCGACCCGACGCCGAAGACCGCGAGCGACGAACCAGACTCGGGTTCGAGGGCGTTCATGACCGCGCCGGCGCCGGTCTGGATGCCACAGCCCAGCGGCCCCACGACCTCCAGGGGGATGTCCTCGTCGACTTTGACGACGTTTCGCTCGTTGGCGATGGAGTACTCCGCCCAGGAGGACTGTGCGAAGAAACAGCCGCTGACCCGCTCGCCATCCTTCGAAAGGGGGCTGGTGCCCTCGTCGACGCGTTCGCCGAGGAAGTTGTGCTCGTAGAGGTTCTCACAGTAGGGAATCTGTCCGCTGCGACAGTTGCGACACTCCCCGCAGAAATCGTAGCTCATCGCGACGTGGTCCCCGACGTCGAGCGACTGGACGTCCTCGCCGACCGCCTCGACGACGCCGGCACCCTCGTGGCCCAGCACCTGCGGGTAGGGCGGGCCGCCGTAGAAGTTGTCGGCCGTCGAGAGGTCCGTGTGACAGACCCCGGCGCTGACGACGCGGACCAGCACCTCGTCTGCGCGTGGCTGGTCGTCCAGTTGTACCGTCTCCAGTCGTGGCTCCCCGCCTTCCTCGTGGACGAGCGCTGCCTGTATCTCCATGGGTACGTCGCACATGTGTCTGTCAGTCACTTAGAATTTGCCGCCCCGCGAACTCGCGGGTCCGGCCGCTCACCGCCAGTCGAACGCGCTGTCGAGGTCGTGGGGGAGGTTGCCGCCGCCGGACGCCGCACGGTCGAGATACGCCCGGAGGTCCCCGCGGACGTCGGGGTGGGCACACTCCGAGACGAGTTCCCTCGCGCGTTCGCGCGGCGACAGCCCGCGGAGGTCGGCGACACCCTGTTCGGTGACGACCACGTCGACGTCGTGTTCGGTGTGGTCGACGTGCGTGACCATCGGCACCACGCGGGAGGTGCCCCCGTCGGTCCGGGAGGGCAGCGCGACCACCGCGAGCGGGCAGTGGCGGGTGAAATCGGCACTCCCGCCGATCCCGTTGACGACGTGTGTGCCGCCGACGTGCGTGGAGTTGACGTGGCCGTAGAGGTCGACGCTGAGGGCGCTGTTGACGCCGACGACGCCGAACCGGTCGACGAGTTCGGGGCTGTTCGAGACGCTCGCCGGGCGGACGACGATGTTGCCGGCGTACGCGTCGAGGTTCTCGAAGAGACGTTCCTGCCCGGCAGCCGAGAGAGCCAGCGAGGTACCGCTGGCGGACTGGACGGCGCCCTCGTCCAGCAGATCGAGCAGGCCGTCCTGGATGACCTCACCGAAATAGGCCACCTGGTGGTCCCCGAAATCGACGGACTCGACGGCCGCCAGCGCCGCGTTGCCGACGCTCCCGACGCCGAACTGGAGGTGGACCCGCTCTTCGAGGATCGGATTCCGGTCGAGTTCCGCGGTCAGAAAGCCCGCGAGGTGGTCGCTGATCGCCCGCTCGGTCTCGCCGGGGTCGCGAAACGTGTACGGGCTGTCGGCCCGGTCGGTCGTCACCACCGCGTCCAGTTTCTCCGGTTCGAATCCCACCCGCGGGGAGCCGATCCGTCCGTCGGGCGCCGACAGCGGGAGCGGATCGCGGTCCGGCGGCGCGGCCCGGCGGTAGACGTCGTGGAGTCGGGCCAGCCCCAGCGGCTGGGCGCGGTTGATCTCCA
>JAHENO010000017.1 GCA_018609945.1 Haloarculaceae archaeon
CACGCGAAACACAGGAAATGCTCCGTTCCGTCTGCCAGTTCGAGCTCGATCCCTCCGGTCGTCTCCTTCTCGAGCGTCCAGAGGTTGGCGATGCCGCCGGCGATCGACACCGACGTCCCGCAGCCGTCACAGGGCTGGCGCGCCATATCCCGGCTGGGGACCCGAGGCGGAAAGCGCTTTCCCGTCCGGGACGCACGTGCGCGCCCCCCGGCCAGGGACCCCGAGCCTTTTGCCAGTGAACACGTAATACCCGCCAGCAGATGGACGCCGACGTCGACATCCCGCCCAGCAAGACGGTCGTCGTCAACGGGAGCGGGTCGAAGTACCACCGCCAGAGTTATCTCCCCTGGCGTGACGCGGGCTGTCCGACCGAACTCGGCGAGACCGAGGAAATCCCGCTACTGAAGGCCGAAGCCCAGGGATACGAACCGTGCTGTCGCGCCGACTGTTTCGGCGTGCCTCAGCAGTAGGGCCTAAGGTCTCTGCGTCCTTCACCACGGTATGCGCGTACTGGTCACCGGCGCGACCGGATTCGTCGGCTCCCGTCTAATTCCCGTCTTGCTGGCCGCCGGTCACGACGTGCGGGCGCTCGTGCGCGACCCCGACGGCTACGATGCGCCCGAGGGCGTCGACGTCTTCAGCGGTGACCTGCTGGAGCCCGGGAGCTTCGACGCCGCCCTCGCGGGCGCCGACGCGGCGTACTACCTCGTTCACTCGATGCAGGCCGGTGCGGACTTCGAGGAGCGCGACCGACGGGCCGCACGCAACTTCCAGGTCGCTGCGGGCGAGGCCGGACTCGACCGCGTCGTCTATCTCGGCGGCCTCGGCGAGGAGGGCGAGGACCTCTCTGCGCACCTCCAGTCCCGGCGGGAGGTCGAGGAGGTGCTCGGGGCGGGCGACTACGCCCTCACGAGCCTGCGGGCTGCCATCATCGTCGGTGACGGGAGCGCCAGCTTCGCGATGGTCCGCCAGCTCGCCTCGCGCCTGCCGGTGATGGTGACCCCGCGGTGGGTCCAGAACGAGTGCCAGCCCATCGCCATCGACGACGTGCTCGCGTACCTGTGTGGCGTCCTCGACCATCCCGAGACGGCGGGCGAGACCTACGAGATCGGCGGTCCGGACGTCCTGACCTACGCCGACCTGATGCGCAGGACCGCCGTCCTGATGGGGCGTCGGCGACCGGTCGTGCTGCCGGTGCCGGTGCTGACCCCGCGGCTGTCGAGCTACTGGGTCGGCCTCATGACCGACGTCGACTGGCGGGTGGCCCGGCCGCTCATCGACGGCCTCCGGAACGCCGTCGTCGTCCGGGACGACAGCATCCGCGACCACCTGCCGTTCGAGCGGCTCTCGTTCGACGACGCGGTCGAACGGGCGATGGCCGAGCGCGACGCGGACGAACCGATACGTGACCCGTCGGAGATCGTCGCGACGGCACGGGGTGACGCGTAGATGGCCCGCCCGGAGTACGGGGAGACGTGGGTCTACGAGAGCATCGTTGGCGCGCTGCCCGGCGTTGCCCTCGAACCCCGGGTCGCGCTCGCGATACAGTTTGTGGGCTTCGAGGTCGCCATCCTCGCACTGGCGTGGGTGTACGCGCTCCCGAGAGCGGGCCTGGCCGGGACCGTCGCGGTCGTCGTCGCTACCGTGGGCAGTGCGGAGATGTTCCGCATCGCCCGGCTCGCACGCGGGACGGATGTCCCCGACGCCTACCGCCGGCTGCTCTTTTCCTCGAACATCGAGGTGGTGCTCGCGGTGCTGGCGTTCATCGCGCTGGTGACGCACCTGTTCATCTGGGACCCCCAGTCCGGCAGCCCCACCCTGGTCGAGTCGCTGTTCGGACCCGACCCGCCCGTGCTCGTCGTGTACCTCACGCTGCTGGTACTCTGGGACGTCTGTTATCGCATCGGCACGGGCTGGTGGGCGAGCGTGGTTGCGCTGTGGCGGTCGGCCCGCTTCCGGTTCGACGCCGACACCCGGCGCAAACTCCGCCGGACCGACCTCGAAACCGCCGGCTTCGGGCTCGTACAACTGGCCTTCGTACCCTTCCTGCTGGACCGGCCAGTACTGCTGGTGGCCGTCGTCGGACACGTTTTTGCGGTGACAGCCGTCACCGGGCTCTCTATCGTCCTGCTACAGAATCAGTCCGACTGAATCTCCTTGAACTGGTCGAGGAGCTCGTCCGTGGACTCCGCGGACTCGAACTCGACGCTGCCACGGTACTCCGTGCGCTCGTCGTCGAAGCTCGCGTCCACCGAGCTGTTCTTGCGTTCACGGCGTTCGTGCTCCTCTTCGTCGTATGCACCCATCGACATTGTTTACCACACCCATAGTTCGGTACTGCTCCCTATCAATGTAACGGTTACCGTTGCGCCGAAATCCCGAAAAATACTCACTCGCCCAGCCGGAGTGAGCCGGTCCGCTCCCACGTCCGCTCGTCGACGACGGTGACCGAGTCGCCCGCGAAGACGTACAGATAATCGTCGACGTACCGGGCCCGCGTTGCCGGTTCGTCCGTCCGGACGGTCGTCTCGACGTCGAGGGTCCCGCCGGTGTAGTCCATCACCACGCTCCGGGAGCCCGCTGGCAGGACGAAGACGCCGTGTTTCCGGTCCATCAGGAACGCGTGGTGGGTCTCGGCGACGGCGGAGAAGCGCCGGTCGAGGACCCGCGAGTCCGCAATCGTCGGGTTCGCGGGGTCACTCACGTCGAACAGCACGGTCTTGACCTTGCCGTTCTCCTCGCCGACGCCGAGGACGTGGTCGTCGTCGACGGGATGGAGATACGTCGAGAAGCCCGGCAGTTCGAGTTGGCCGAGTTCCTCCGGGTTCGCCGGGTCCGAGAGGTCGACCACGTGGAACGGATCGATCCGGCGGAAGGTGACCACGTACGCGGTGTCGCCGACGTACCGCACCGAGTAGACGCGCTCGGTGACGCCCATGCCCGTGACGTTCCCCCGCCGGTCGAGCGTCTCGCTGTCGAGTGTGTAGAGGTCGTTCTCGCTGTCGGCCGAACCCAGTCCGGGGATGGTGGTAGCGATCCGCAGCGATCCCTCGTGTTCGTCCATCGAGAACTGGTTCAGCGGCCGGCCGGGGACCGTCGCGGTGGCCGCGACTGACAGGTCGCCGCCGTTCGCGTCGATGCGAACGACCCCTGTGCGCGCGAGGTCGCGCTTGTGCTCGCCGATGTGCGCCGAGAGCCCATCGCGGAAGTCCTGCCGGACGGCTTCCCGTTCGCCGGCGGGCAGCGTGGCGACCCAGCGGTCGAACGCGCGGCGGATCTCCCGTTCCTTCGACGCAGGGGTGATGTCGTAGGACTGGATTTCGGCAACGCGGTCGGCGAGGTGGTCGGGCGTCCGGTCGAACTCCTCCGTGAGGAACTCGGCGGTGACGGCCGCGCGGTTCGGCGGGGTGGTGTAGGTGACGTACAGCGCGTCCCCCGAGACGTAGACGACGGAGTTGCGGGCCGCGCCGACGAAACTCACCGAATCGCTGATCTCGCCGCTC
>JAHENO010000018.1 GCA_018609945.1 Haloarculaceae archaeon
CACAACCGGCCCTGGGCCGCATCCGCCAGGTCCACATGGTGGGCATTGGCGGCATCGGCATGAGCTCCATCGCCGAGGTGCTCCTCAACCGCGGCTATACCGTGACGGGCTCGGACCTGGAGACCAGCGAGGTGACCGACCGGCTGGAGGCAGAAGGAGCCACTGTCTACGAGGGGCACGCCGCCGAGCAGGTGGGCGAGGCCGACGTGGTGGTCTACTCCAGCGCCATCGACCCGGAGGACAATCCCGAGACGCTGGAGGCGGAGCGCCGCCGCATCTCGCTCATTCCGCGCGCCGAAATGCTGGGCGAGCTCATCCGGATGAAATTCGGCGTCGGCGTGGCCGGGACCCACGGCAAAACGACCACGACCTCTATGGCCGGGCTCGTGGTGGCCGAAGGCGGATTCGACCCCACCGTCATCGTGGGCGGGAAGGTGACGGCCTTCGGCTCCAACGCTGTGACGGGCGAGGGAGACGTCATCGTGATTGAAGCCGACGAGTACGATCGCACGTTCCTGCGCCTTACGCCATCGCTGGCCGTTATCACGAGCATCGAGGAGGACCACCTCGACGTGTACGAGGACCTGGACGATATCAAAGCCGCCTTCGCCGAATACGCCAACAGCGTGCCGTTCTTCGGGGCGGCCATCCTCTGCCTCGACGACCCGAACGTGCAGGCCATCGTGGGCGACATCGAGCGGCGCGTCATCACCTACGGCACCACGCGCCAGGCCGAGGTACGGGCCGAAAACATCCGTCGTGACGAGATGAGAACCCGGTTCGACGTCACATTTCGGGGGACGCGACTCGGCACCATCGAGCTTCAGGTCCCGGGGATGCACAACGTGCGCAACGCGCTCGCCGCCGTGGCGGTGGGACAAGAGCTCGAAATCGAGTTCGACAAGGTGCGCGAGGGACTGGAGACCTTCACGGGCGTGCGTCGCCGCTTTGAGACGAAGGCGGAGATCGGCGGCATCACGGTGATCGACGACTACGCCCATCACCCAACCGAAATTGAGGCCACCCTCGACGCGGCCCATCAGGGCTTCCCGGACCGCCGCGTCGTGGCCGTCTTCCAGCCGCACATGTACTCCCGCACCCAGAACTTCATGGACGAATTTGCCCGCTCCTTCTTCAACGCCGACGTGCTGGTGCTGACCGACGTGTACGGGGCGCGCGAGGAGCCGATCGAGGGCGTCAGTGGCGAGCGACTGGCCGAACGGGCCGAGCAGTTTGGGCACCGCGCCGTGCAGTACGTGCCGGACAAGACCGACCTCCCCAGCGAGCTGCTCGACCGTGTCGAGCCGGGTGACGTGGTCCTCATGCTGGGGGCGGGGGACATCTGGCGGGCCAGCGAGACCTTCGTAGATCTGCTCAGCGAGAAGAAGACTGAAATCACTAAATAGAGCGCATTGCTTAAGGCATCCATCTACGGCGACGTATGCAATACGAAATACGCAACACGAGATATGACTCACGCTTGACGAGAGCCTACATGCGTTGATGCTCCACTCATGACTTCCGAATCGACTACCACATTCAGCCACCGCCTCCTCCGCCTCGCGGGGATGGTCGTTCTCGTGGGCGGCGTCGGGACCCTCGGCGTGTTGGGGTGGCAGTGGCGGGCGAGCGCAACGGTGGACCGCGTCGCCGTTACCGGCACGCAGCATGCCCCGCCCGACTCGGTGCGTCACCTCGCCCGGGTGGAAAGCGGCACCGTAATGATCGAGGTCGACCCGACCGTCGTGGCCGACCGGGTGACGCGCCATCCGTGGATCGAGGATGCGTCGGTCACCCCGCGCTGGATGTATGGCACCCTCACCATTGCGGTGACGGAGCGGACGCCCGCGGCCCTCGCGGTTGACCGACAGGGACGACCGACCTTCTATCTCGACCGCGCCGGGCACGCGATGCCCGTCCCCGACAGCGCCGGGTACGACGTGCCGCTCGTGCGTGGTCTCGACGCTAAGACCCCCTGGACCCAACCCGACAGCGTGCACGGCCCCTCGTCGCTCCGGCGCGTGCTGGCGGCCCTCCCGGACGCTGGTGTGGCCGACCTCGTGGCCGAGATTAAGGTGCAGCCCGACAGTACAGTGCAACTCGTGACTGCGCCCGTGGACGGCCACGACGCCCTTTCTGTGCGCCTCGGGACCGGCAAGGTGACGAAAAAGCTGCGGACGCTCCGTGCCTTCACCCGGCAGGTCCTCGCCAACCAGTCCGATGCCTCAATCGAACAGATCGACCTTCGCTTCGACGGACAAGTGGTGACGCGAACAGAGCCGCTCGATGGATAGCAATGTTCGACGAGATTGTGATGCTCGCATGTGACCTTCTGCACATACTGCTTCTGGGTGAGTGCCGCTCCACGGCGTGATGCGTGAGGTGTGATGCACGGGCCGAGCCCACGCTTCACGATTCACGCGTTGCCCCTCACCCCCTTCCGAACTTGATCCCAAAATATAGCCATGAACGAAAACATCGTCGTAGGAGTCGACATCGGCACCACCAAGGTATGTGCCGTCGTCGCCGGCAAAGATGAGCTCGATCGCGTGAACATCCTCGGGGTCGGCGTGGCCCCCTCCGACGGCCTCAACCGCGGGGTCGTGGTCAACATCGACCGCACCGTAGCGGCCGTGCGCGAGGCGGTGGAGGAGGCCGAGCGGGCCGCAGGCGTGGAAGTGCGGGACGTCATCGTGGGCATCGCGGGCGACCACGTGCAGAGCTTCCAGACGCGCGGGGTCGTCACGATCAACGCCAACGAGATTACGCAGAACGACGTGCAGCGCCTCCTGGAGGACACGACGCACGTGGCCCTGCCCGCCGACCGCGAGATCCTACACGTCATTCCCCAGGAATTTATCGTGGACGGGCAGGACGGCGTGGCCGACCCCGTGGGCATGAGCGGGGTGCGGCTGGAGGCGGACGTGCACATCATTACGGGCCTCGTCTCGGCGGCCAAAAACATCTACCGCTGCATCGAGAAGGCCGGCTTTCAAGTGTCCGACCTCGTGCTGGAGCCGCTTGCCTCCTCGTTCAGCGTCCTCCACGAGGACGAGAAGGAGGTGGGCGTGGCCCTCATCGACATCGGCGGGGGCACCACCGACATTGCCGTCTTCGAGGACCACACCATTCGTCACACGGCGGTCATTGCCGTGGCCGGCGACAAGGTGACCGACGACATCCGCAAGGGCCTCGGCGTCATGCGCGACCAGGCCGAGCAGTTGAAACGCCAGTTCGGCGTGGCGCTGGCCGATGAGGCGGACTCGGACGAGAAGATCGAGATTCCGGGCATCGGAGGGCGAGAGGAGAAGACCATCGGGCGCGATGCGCTGGCCCAGATCATTCAACCGCGGATGGAGGAGATCCTGGAGATTGCCGCCATGGAGATTAAGCGCAGCGGCTACGGCCGGCACCTGGGCGTGGGCTGCGTGCTCACCGGCGGCGGCTCGCTGGTGCCCCATACCGACGAGCTCGCGGCCGAAGTGCTCGGCATGGAGGCCCGGGCCGGGCGACCGATGGGGTTGAGCGGGGGGCTCGTCGAGGAGGTGAGCGATCCGAAGTACTCCACCGGGGTCGGCCTCGTGCTCTACGGCATGCGCCCCGACATCATTGGGGGCACTACCCTTTCCGAAGAAGTGCGCGCGCACCAGAACGGGACCGCGCACGGCGATACGCTTATGACCCGAATCGCCAACCGCATGAAGTCCTGGTTCGATGAGCTCTAGGCGGGTTGGGCGTTCTGGGGGAGCGTTGAGCGTTCCTCCCGTTCCAGTTTCCGCCCTCGAACCGGCACCACCAACTTTTCAACACACCAACACACTTCATCGACGGACCGGCAGGCGACGCTTGAAGCCGCTCACTTCAGGCAGACCGGGCCGTTTCATTCACACTCTCAACACCACAGACACACTGGAGGGACCATGGACCAAGACTTTAGCTCGAAATTTTCGTTCGATGATGCGGCGAATGAAGAGGCCAAAATCTGCGTCGTCGGGGTTGGCGGCGGAGGCGGCAACGCCATCAACAACATGGTGGAGAAAGGCATCCACGGCAGCGTGGAGTTCATTGCCATCAACACCGACGCCCAGGCACTCAACGAAAACCGAGCGCCGCAGAAAATACAGGCCGGGCAAAACCTCACGAGTGGCTTGGGCGCTGGCGCCCGGCCCAGCGTGGGCGCCGAGGCCGTCGAGGAGAGCAGCGATGAGATCAAGCAGGCCCTCGACGGCTACGACATGGCGTTCATTACGGCCGGCACCTGGGCGTGGGCTGCGTGCTCACCGGCGGCGGCTCGCTGGTGCCCCATACCGACGAGCTCGCGG
>JAHENO010000019.1 GCA_018609945.1 Haloarculaceae archaeon
CCGTCGTCGCCGTCTCCCGATGAATCGCCGCCATCGCCATCGCCGCCGTCTCCCGAGGAATCGCCGCCGTCTCCGCCGCCATCGTCTCCGTCGCTTTGCTGGTCCCCCCTTCCGGGACAGCCGGCGAGCCCGGTGAGTCCGGCCGTGCCGACCGCGAGGAGGTACCGCCGCCGCGATGTTCTCCGCCTGGACGTACTCTCTGTGCCCCGCATGGGACATCATAGACCGACGGTGACATATCAATTCTCGCATTCAGTTTTTATTCGTGAGAACGATCATGAAGCCCGGAGATTATCATTGATTTATCTGTCTCGGCTCGCCAGACGCGAGGTGGCTCCACCCCCGCATTCCCGATTCACACTTAAGCGGCTGGCACTCCTGGGGCGGATATGAGCGAGCACGACAGCAGCGAGGGGCTCCCGGTCTGGTGTGCGGGCGACGAGTGGTGTCCGATCACGACGACGGCCACGCTCATCGGCAAGAAGTGGCACCCCGTCATCGTCCATCGGTTGCTCGAGGGTGGCCCGCTGGGGTTCAACGCGCTGAAAGAGGAGGTCGACGGCATCTCGAGCAAGGTTCTCTCGGACAGCCTGAGCGACATGGAGGAGGCGAGCCTGGTCGAGCGGGAGATCGTCTCCGAGAAGCCCTTCCGGGTCGAGTACTCGCTGACCGAGCGCGGCCGGGACCTCCGGCCGGTCATCGAGGCGATGCGCGAGTGGGGAACGACACACCTCGTCCCCGCGGAGGATCGGGAGGCGTCGGTCACGAACCGCGGTTGATCTCGCGGTAGGTCTCGACGATCTCCTCGAAGTTCTCGACGGTCTGGCCGAGTTCGTCACCGAGCTGTTCGGCGTCCCGCCTGAGCTGCTGGTACTCCTCGCTGTGGCGCAGGTCGGACTGCGTCATCTCCTGCCTGAGGACCGAGAGCTTCGAGACGGTGGCGAAAAACTCGTCGAGGCGCTCGTCGTTTCGCCGGTCGCGGTCGACGTGCTGTTCGACCGTCGCCTGGAGCGTCTCCCGGGTGACGGGCTTCGAGAGGTAGTCGTCGAAGTCCATCTCCAGGATGTTGAGGTCGGCGTCGACTGCGGTCACCATGATGACCGTACAGTCGTAGCCATCCTCGCGGATCCGGTCGAGGACCTCGTCGCCCGAGACGTCGGTCATCCGCCGGTCGAGCACCACCACGTCGGTCCCCTCGTCGACGAGGTCCAGGGCCTCCTCGCCGCCGTAGGCGGTCCGCGTCTCGTAGTCGTCGCGGAGAAACAGCGCGTACGTGTCCGCGACGTCGGGTTCGTCGTCGACGACCAGTACGGTCGGCTGAGGTCGCACGGCGTCGCTCACCGTCACATCCTTGCCACAGCGTGGACTTATATTTCAGGGCCGTTACGGACAGTCGTCGGCGTCGAACGACTGCGGATCTGCCCCCTGCATGACGCCCCGCGTCGCTCCGGAGTCGAGGTTCACGAGGACCGCACGGCCGCCGTAGCCGTGGGTCTGGTCGTGTCCCCGGACGACGACGCAGGTGACCTCCGCCGGGACGTCGAACGGGGACAGACTCGAACGGGTGAACGGCTGGTTCGAGTGGGGGTGGGCGAGGTCCCGCCGGCCCAGGCGCGTTCCGTCCAGACGCTCGACCTGCCACCAGTTCGCGTACCCCTCTTCGCCGTCGTCGTCGTGGTGCAGTTCGACGGTGAATTCGTACGAGCCGTCACTGCCGTCGAACGCGACACTCAGGACGTTCGCCTCCCGGAGGTCCAGGTCGTCCGTGCCGGGCGTTTCTGTCGGCGCCGCCGTCGGGGTGGCCGTCTCGCCGCCGTCCGCGTTGGCGTCACCACCACCGTCGTCGCTGTCGCCGTCGCTGCCGGTCCCGCCGTCGTCTCCGTCGCCGCTGCCCTCGCCCCCGCCACCGCCGTACCCGCCACCGCCACCGCCACCGTCGCTGTCGCCGCCGTCACCGCCGTTACTTCCGCCGCTCCCGCAGCCAGCGAGTGCGGCCGTGGCGGCCAGTCCAGCCAGCCGGAGAACGCGACGCCGTCGCGTTCGGTGTGATCGCATCGGCTGGCTATCGGTCGGGAGGAAGCAAAAACCCAGCCCCTGTGTGTCCCGCACACACGACCGGCCGCGGTCGCGCAGGACGGCTATTCACTCCGCAGGCACGAGACGGTGGAGTCCCCCGCCGTGCGCACCGTTGCCGAGCACGTACAGGTCACCCCCGTGGCGCTCCATCGAGAGCAACTGGCGGAGCTCGTCGGCGTCCGCGTCGGCTATCGGGAGCACAGTCGTCGGCCACAGCCCCGCGTCCGCCAGCGTCGCACAGAACAGCCGTCCCTCGGCCCGAAAGTCACCGAAGACGAATCGGCCCTGGAGTCCGGGCACGGCGGAACCCCGGTAGACGTTCCCCGGAATGACCGACACACCGCGCACGTCCGCGCCGGTCTGTGGATACTCGATGACGGGATCGCGGAGCGGCTCGCCACCACGGACGCCCGGGGGCGTCTCGTCCGGACACCCGTCGGCCCCGAAACAGTGGGTCCCCTCCTTGACGTTCCACCCGTAGTTACCGCCCTTCTCGACGAGGTCGATCTCCTCGTAGCTGTTCTGTCCCACGTCGCCGACGTAGAGGTCGGTCCCGTCGAATGCGAACCGCCAGGGGTTACGAAACCCCCAGGCGTAGTGTTCGTCCAGCCCGGGCTCGCCGACCAGCGGATTGTCGCCCGGGATGGCATAGTCCGACCCGTCCGCGCTGTCGTCGACGTCGATCCGGAGGATGCTCCCCAGCAGATTCTCGGTCACGTCCTGTCCGTTACCGCCGCCGACGGCCCCGTACCAGTCGTCGACGTGACCGGCGCCCTGGTCGCCCCCGGCGCCGCCGTCCCCGACAGTGACGAACAGGTGCCCGTCGGGGCCGAACGCGATCGCGCCCGCGTTGTGATTGCCCTGTGGCTGGGGGATTTCCAGCACCGACAGTTCCGAATCCCGGCGGACCGACAGGCCATCGTTCTGTACGTCGAACTCCGCGAGGACGAACGTGTGGCTGTACCCGCGGGGCGTGCCCGCCCGCGGTGGCGACGAGTACCGGACGAACAGCCGGCGGTTCGTCCCGAAATCCGGATGCAGCGCGATGCCGAGCAGTCCCTTCTCGCCGCCAGCCTCGACGGTGTCCCGGAGGTCCAGCAGCGTCTCCGTCGGGCGTCCCTCGGCGTCCAGCACCCGGATGGTCCCGCGCTGTTCGGCGACGTACGTCCGCCCGGAATCCGGCGGGAACGCGACGTCGAGCGGGTTCTCCAGCCCGGTGACGACCGTCTCCAGCCCGACTGTCGGGGGTTTGTCGCCGTCCGCACCCGCCTCCGACTCCGACTCACCCGCTGTCGGGGTATTGTCGCCGGGGGTGCCATCACCAGTCCCGGAACCGCCATCCTGCGTGTCGTCGGTCGGCGTCCCACCGGACTGCTCCGGACTGCCCGTGAGACAGCCAGCCAGTCCCGAGGCGGCCGCCACCGCAGTCGCGAGAAACGAGCGACGCTCCATGGCGGCCGTTCGGTCCGGGAGCGGTTAAGCCGCCTGTTCGCTCCCAGGAGACAGGGGCCGGGTCCGGCCCGCAGTCAGCTAGTGCTTTGTCAAGTATAGATTGTTAAGCTATGAGAGCATAGTGGGGGTATGGCGAACAAGAAGTACACCGTCGATCTTTCAGAAGAGGAGCGTGCCGAACTCGAATCGTTCGTCTCTCACGGCAAACGAAGTGCACAGGCGATCACCCGGGCACGGATTCTTCTCAAAGC
>JAHENO010000020.1 GCA_018609945.1 Haloarculaceae archaeon
CGGCGCCGTCAGAACCGCCGTCGCCCACCTCCGCGGGGCGGTCGAGACGGAACTCAACAGCGCGACCGACAACCCCCTCGTGTTCGACGCCGCCCATGTCGACGACCGGGCCAGCGGGACCGACACGGCGGCCGTCCTCTCGGGCGGGAACTTCCACGGCGAACCGCTCGCGCTGCCCCTGGATTACGTCACGGACGCCCTCGCGGAACTGGCGGCCATCTCCGAGCGCCGACTCGACCGCCTTCTCAACCCCAACATCCAGGAGGATCACCTGCCGCCCTTCCTGACCGCCGGGAGCGGCCTGCAGTCGGGGTACATGCTCGCACAGTACACCGCGGCGGACCTCGTCAGCACCACTCGCTCACAGGGCCATCCCTCGACTGACAACATCCCGGTCAGTGGCAATCAGGAAGACCACGTCAGCATGAGCGCGGCCAGCGCGTACGGCGCGCGCGAGGCGGTCGGGAACGCGCTCTCCGTCGTCGCGGCGGAACTGACCTGCGCGACGCAGGCCCTGGAGTTCGTCGAGCACGAGCCCGGGACCGGGACGGGTGCCGTCGCGGTGCTGGTCCGCGAGCACGTCCCGCCGCTCGACGAGGACCGTCCCGTCGGCGAGGACGTCGAGCGCGTCCGCGACCTCGTGACCGCGGACCGTCTCGCCGAACGCGTCGAGCGCGCAATCGACGGCCGACTCCGCTGATCGTCGGCTGCCACCTGGACGCCGAAGGTCGGTCGCTGTCGTGCGATCTTTTAAAAACGCCGCCATATGGTGAACGCATTTGTATGATTCGTCCTACTGTGCGTACGAGCCATGAGGGACCGAACGAGGGGAGAGAACGGACGACTATCGAACAGATACTCGCGGCGGCGCTTCATCGCGGCAGCGGGTGCTGCGTCGACCATCGCGCTGGCGGGCTGTGGCGGTGGAGGCGGCGGCGACGGCGGAGACGGCAGCGACGGTGGCGATAGCGGCGGCGACGGCGGTGACGGCAGCAGCGACGGCGGCGGGTCGTCGGACGGCAGCGCGAGCGCGCCGTCGAAGCCGGACAAACTGATCGTGCGGGCCTGGGGCGGCGCCTGGCAGGAGAACCTGAACGAGTTCATCGCCAAGCCCTTCACCGAGGACACGGGCATCACGGTCGAGTTCGACAACACGACGGAGGAGAAGATGCAGGGCAAGATCCGGACGGCGATCAACCAGGACCGGAACCCGCCGGTCAACGTCAACTGGTCGATCGCCCCCTCGACCTATCGGTCGTTCAAGGCGGACCTGATGACGCCGCTCGATCCCTCTGTCGTCTCGAACGTGGAAGGGTTGCTCGGGGCTGCCAAGCCGGAGAGCGAGGACCCGGCCTGGCCCTTCGTCAACCTCTACTCGTACACCTACGCGCTGACGTACAACACCGACGAGGTCTCCTCGGAGCCGACCTCGTGGAGTGTGTGGTGGAACGACGAGTGGGAGAATTCCATCGGCCTCTACCCCGGCGGGGACGGCGTGACCCCGGTCATCGCGAAGATGACCGGGACCGACCTGGGCGGGGACATGCCGGAGGTGTGGGAGAAGTACCGCCAGCTCAAGCCCAACGTCGGCGTCGTCGGCGACGACTCGACGCTGACCCAGAACCTCCGGCAAGGCGAGATCGCGATGTCGGTGATGCTCCCGGCGAACATCGTCAACGCGAGAGACGAGGGCGCACCCGTCGACTTCACCATCCCCGAGGAGGGTGCGCGGGCGAGCAGGGACACGATGTGGATCCCCAAGAACCAGGACGAGAGCCACACTTACTGGGGTCAGCAGTTCATCAACTACGCCGCCAGTAGCGAGCACATCGGCGGCTGGTGTCGCAACCTCGGCGTCGCGCCCCTCCACCCGGACGCCTCGGTACCCGACTGGATGCGCGAGTCCGTCGCCTTCCCGACCAGCGAGGACCAGTTCAATCAGATGATCACGGTCCCCCTGGACACAGTAGTCGAACATGGCTCCCAGTGGGCCAGCAAGTTCCAGGAGATCATTCAGGCCTGACGTCGCGGGGGCTGTTCGACGCGCTCCCGTGGGAAACCTCCCGTAGAGCAAGCGTTATAACGGTCGGCACGTCACGTGTGCAACGTCACTCGATGACTCCTGTTCGCGGGGCGATCGCATGAGCATCCGGGAGGCCGTTCAGGAGACGCGCGTCCGCCTGCAGTGGCAGGTCATGGACGCCCTCATCGCGGTCAAGGAGCGGCTCCCGGTCGACTTCACGGCCCTCTCGAACCGGTTCGGGTACGCTCTCATCGTGCCGGGCGTGGCCCTCGTCAGCTTCCTCGCCGTCGGGATGGGCCTTCTCGCGTGGTACAGCGTTCTCACCTACGACTCCATCGACATCTTCGTCTACCAGTACACGCTCGAGAACTGGCAGCGCCTCGTGGAGACGACGGCGTTTCACAGCGTGTTTGTCAGGACCGTGACCTACTCGGCGGCGGTCACCGTCGGCTGTGTCGCGCTGTCGATCCCGTACGCGTATCTCATCGTCCGGACCGAGCGGGCGCTGTTCCGGAACTTCCTCCTCTTTGGGCTGTTCGTCCCCTTCTTCAGCGGCGTCATCATCCGGGTGTACGGGTGGCTCATCATCCTCGGCAAGGACGGCCTCCTCAACTGGGGGCTGGGGGCGCTCGGCCTCGGGCGGGTCGACATTATCGGGACGCCGGTCGCGGTCTTCGTCGGGCTGTTGCAGTATCTGCTGCCGTTCGCGGTCCTGCTGGTGACCCCGGCGATCGCGAGCATCGACGCCGACCTGGAGCGTGCCGCGAAAAACTGCGGCGCGACCCAGTGGGAGACGTTCCGCCACGTCGTGCTCCCGCTGGCCCGGCCGGGGATCACCGCCGCGACCATCGTCGTGTTCACCATCTCCATGGCGAACTTCTCGATCCCCGACCTGCTGGGTGGGGGTACCAACGCCTTCGTCGCGAACTTCATCTTCAACAAGATTTTCGATACGCTCAATTACCCGTTCGCGGCCGTCCTGAGCCTCGTCCTCGTCGCAGTCGCGTCGCTGTTCGTCCTGGGTGTGTTCAAGATCTACGGCACCGGAACGCTCGGCATGGAGGTAGAGGACGCGTGAGGGGAGTGACCGACGCATGACCGGGACCGACCGATTCAGTGGTCAGTTCCGGACCGATCACCCCTACCTGACGGCGTTCGCGTTACTGGAGTTCGTGTTTCTCGTGTTGCCGTCGCTGATCATCCTCGTCGTCTCGCTGGGTGCCAGCCAGATCATCACCTTCCCGCCGACGGAGTTCACCCTCAAGTGGTACGTCTCGCTGCTCGATCAGCCACAGTACGTCGAACCCTTCCTCAACAGCGTGCTCGTCGCCACGTTCTGTACCGTCATCTCGATCCCGATCGGCGTCTCGACCGCCCTCGGGCTGAACCGCTACGACATCAGGTTCGAGCACGGCCTCCAGATCTACCTCCTCCTGCCGTTCACCGTCCCGCTGGTCGTCTCGGGGTTCATCCTGCTGATCCTCTTTGGCCGGCTCGGATGGATCGGCGACCTCTGGGCGGTCGGGCTGGCGCTGACGATCATCAACATCCCCTTCATGATCTGGAGCGTCGCCTCGAGCGTCAACGCGCTCGACCGGTCGCTCGAAAACGCCGCCCGGAGCCTCGGTGCCGACCAGCTCCAGACGTTCCTCCACGTCACCCTCCCCTCGCTGATGCCGGGTGTCATCTCCGGCTCCTTCCTGATGTTCATGCTGGCGCTGAACGAGTTTCTCGTCAGCCTCATCATCACGACGAACGCGACGGAGACCCTACCCGTCGCCATCTACGGGGCGATCCGGGGGAACATCAGCCCACAGATCGCCGCCGTCTCCAGCATTTACGTCGTCGTCGCGATTCTCGCAATCGTCGCCGCCGACCGGCTCGTCGGCCTCGAACGGTTCCTCCACGCCTGACAGCGTCAGGCTCTCGCCGCTGGCAAGGTATTATAACAGTGGCGGGTACGAGTAGCGTGCATGGCGAGCGCAGACCGTCTCGCGGAAGTGGCTGACGCCGACGCCCCGATAATCGAGATGCGCGGTATCAAGAAGAGTTTCGGGCAGGTCGTGGCTCTCGACGGAGTGGACCTCACGCTCGAAGAGGGCGAGGTCCTGGCGCTCGTCGGCGACAACGGCTCGGGCAAGTCGACCCTCATCAAGACGCTCGTCGGCGTCCATCAGCCCGACGCAGGCACCATCTCGATCCGGGGCGAAGAGCGGACCATCACGAGCCCGAAAGTCGCTCGTGAATACGGTATTTCGACGGTCTACCAGGACCTCGCGCTCGTGGACACGCTCTCGGTCGCCGCCAACATGTTTCTCGGACGGACGCCGACCAAGCGGGTCGGGATCGTCCGACAGGTCGACTGGGCGCAGATGAACGAACGGGCCGAAGAGATACTCCGGACCCGGCTGAACATCGAAGTCGACACCACCAAGGAAGTCGAGTTCCTCTCCGGCGGTGAGCGACAGGCCATCGCCATCGGCCGTGCGCTCGTCACCGATCCCGACATCGTGATAATGGACGAACCGATGTCGGCGCTCTCGACCGACTCCAAGAGCAAGGTTCGCGAACTCGTCCGATCCCTCAACGACGAAGGCATAACCGTACTACTCATCAGCCACAGCCTCGACGAAGTGTTCAGCCTCACCGACCGCGTCACCGTTCTCGACAACGGCCGCCTCGTCGGCACTGTCGAGACCGACCGCGTCTCGAAAGACGACATCGTCCAGATGATCGTCGCCGGCGAGATGCCGGCGGGCGCCGACGGGTAGTATTCCGCAGATTCTGTCCCCACCGGGACAGCAGGCCGACTACCGACTCACGTCTTCGTTTGCGGAACAACGGGCTCGTTTAATGTCCTCCCCCAAGAGGAAGGGGTATTTTTAAGTGTTACCCCCGCGCCAAGGTTTGCTATGCCGTCTGATAACACACGGGATGGTATCGGCCGACGGAAGTACATTTCGGCGCTGGGGGTTGGCGTCACCGCGGTCCTCGCAGGGTGTGGCGGCGACGGCGATGGCGGCGATGGCAGCGACGGTGGGGACAGCGGCGGTGGTAGTGACGGCAGTGACGGTAGCGATGGCGGCGACGGTAGCGACGGGGATATGTCAGACGGGACGGCGACCGCGACCCCCGATAGCGGGTACACCTTCGGGTTCCCGGTCAACAATCTCGGGAGTACCTGGAAGCGGATGTTCAAGCGAACGGCCGAGATCTACGCCCAGGAATCGAGCCACGACCTCGAACTCGTCATCACCGACGCCGAGTTCGACGCGACGAAGCAGATCGACCAGATCCGCAGCATGGTCAACCAGGGCATCGACGCGCTCCTGTTGAACGCCGCTGCGTCCGACGCGCTCGCGGGCATCACCGAGGAGGTGGCCGGCCAGGGCATCCCGGTCTACAGCGCAGACACGACCGCGACGACCTCCGAGGTCAACCTGTTCACGGGGTTTGGAAGCGTGCGGGGGGGTCGACGCGCGGGCGAGCGACTCATCGAGGCTATGCAGCCCGAGGGTGGCAACATATACGCGATCATGGGCGATCCGGCCGTCGAGACGATCGCCCTTCGGAAGCAGGGCCTCGACGAAGCGGTCGCCGAGGCCGACAACGTCGAGGTAGTCGGGAGCGGTCCGGGCAAGTTCAGCCGCGACGAGACGGCGACCGCACTGGACGCGTTCATGCAACAGCAACAGGTCGACGGGATCTTCTCGACGTGGGGTGGCGCGTCGCTCTCGGCGGTTACCGTCCTCGAGCGCCGCGACATGTTGGCCGCAAAGGGCGAGGAGGGCCACGTGCCCATCGTTCCCATCGACGGCTTCCCGAAGGTGCTCGAGAACATCCGGAAGGGATTCATCGACGCGGCGCTGCAGCAGCCGATGCCAGCCTACGGCCCACTGTCGTTCGAACTCATGATCCAGCACCTCGAGAACGGGGGGTACCAGGGGCCGTCGCCGGGTGACGAACTGACCACGAATGATCTGCAACTGCAGGACGTCGAGTTCGAGGGCGTCAGACCGTTCTCGGAGTCGTTCTGGGCACCTGCCAGTGCGACGAGCTTCGAATCCGACGGCGAGTCACTCCATCCCTGGATGAAACCGCGAGCCGTGATGATCACGGAGGACAACGTCGACGCGGGGTTCCTCTGGGGGAACTACGCCGACCAGCTACTGTAGTCCGGCCACTCCGAGGTCCCGTTGCGAGACACGGCGGAAACGGACAGAGTAGGCTTTCGATCACCACGAGCCAGGAAACGACAGCTTCAATGCACGTCGGTAAGGCCCGAAAACCATGATCGGCGCGTCGCTGTTCCCGACTGTCGGCGACTCCGAAGAGCGTGCCAACCAGCTCATCCTGTGGCTGCTGGACAACATCATCTGGCCGATCGTTCTGCTGGCGTTCGTCATCTTCTCGGTGTTGCTTCCCGGCGTGTTCAGTTCGGCTCAGAACATCCAGTTCCTCCTCTTTTCCAGTGCGGCACTCGGGATGCTGGTCCTCGCCGAGTCACTGTGTCTGCTGAGCGGCAACTTCGACCTCTCTATCGGTTCCATCGCCGGGTTCTCGGCGATGTTCACCGCCCTCTTCCTCCACGAGTGGTTCCCCGGGATGCCGGGAGAGGTCGGCATCCTGGTCATCCTCCTCGTCGGAGCCACTATCGGGCTGGGGAACGGTGTCGCGATCGGCTACTTCGGCATCAACCCCTTCCTGCAGACGCTCGCGTTTTTCATCATCTTCCGGGGGGCTATCACCATTCTCTCGTCGCTGTCGGTGGCTCCCCTTCCCGGGGCCTACACGTTTCTCGGCGGGTCGACGATAGCGACCATTCCTGGACTGGGCGACCTCGGCCCTCTCAGTAACGTACCGGTGGCGATTCTGGTCCTGCTTGCCCTGTACGCGATCGCGTGGTACGTCCTGAACTATACGCGGTTCGGGCTGGCTGTCTACGCGGTCGGGGGCGACGCAACGTCGGCAAAGGAGGCCGGCATCCCGACCGAGCGAGTGATCGTCGCGGTGTTCGTCATCTCGGGTGCCCTGAGCGCTCTGTCGGGCCTGCTGTTCACTGGCTATCTCAGAGCGGCGACACCGACGCTGGCACGCGGTGATCTCTTCCCGGCATTCGCCGCGGCCGTTATCGGCGGCATCAGCCTCTTCGGCGGCCGCGGGGACGTCAAGAACGCGTTCGGGGGGCTGATGCTCATCTCGATGATACAGATCGGTCTCGTCCAGTTGGGTGTCGACGCCGAACAGATCCAGTTCGTCAACGGGATCGTCCTCCTCGGTGCGATCTATCTCTATGCAATCGAGTCGCGGCTTCGGGCTCGCGTTCTCTCGGAGTAGTTCCGGCGTTCCTGACGCTTTATCCCGCCGTCAAAAATTTAACCATTGTTACTTTGTACCTCCTACTCTGGAGCCACGAACTCTACGAGAGTTGCGTGTTCCTCGCGGGTCCCGACAGCGACGAGCAGGTCCCCGGGCTGGATCACGAACTCCGGTCCCGGGTTCGGAATCGTCTCCTCGTCACGCTGGACCGCAATTACCGAAGCGCCCGTCTCGTTCCGGATATTCGCATCCCCGAACGTTTCGTTGACGACGGGTGAATCCCCAGGCACTTCTACCCATTCGAGAAGCGCACCCCCCAGTGGCACTCTGAGTTCGTCCACGTCCACCGACTCGAAATATGCCCCTTCGAGAATCGATCCGAGCTTGTTCGCCTGATCGCTCGAGAGGTCGAGAATTTTCTCGCTGTC
>JAHENO010000021.1 GCA_018609945.1 Haloarculaceae archaeon
ACACGCTCGCGGAGATCGGTAAACGAGACGGGTTTCTGGTCGGCCGCCCAAAGTGCACGGAGGATGGCAATCCGAGTTTTATCGCTGAGCAGCCAGAATGCCCGGTCTGGAGTGGGACCCGTCTTATCAGAGCCCATGTAACCACGGAAACGGTATTGATTGTTATGGGTTTGGCGGACTGGCGTTGTTGGCTGGTACCCAGAAACCCCGAGAAGCGCTGAACTCACCCTCTGACCTCTAAGTCTTGCACGCGTCTTCTGACAGCTATTGGGTAGGTCGAATCAGGTCGTGCAAGATGTATCGCGCGAATTGAGCGTCACCACGCATTCCCCAAAACCATTAGAAAGACAGCGAATCAGATGACACGACAGCCAACCACCAGCCCTGCATGACTGACCTGCTGCCGCTGTATGATCCGCCAGCGTGGGTCGATTACCTGCTGGCCGATCTGGCGCTTGCGGTCGGCCTCGGGACGCTTGGCAGCTATCTCGTGGTTGTCTTCCCGGATCCAGGGCCTCTGATTGCGCTCCCACGGGTGCTGATGCTGGCTCCTGTTGTGTGGATGTCGATCGCGCTGGTCTTAGGGTTGTTTCCATTCCTGAGGCGGTACCGGATCGGCGAACGTCTCACTGTCTGGTGGGAGGAACACATTGCGTAATCGGGTTCTTATCGCCGGAGGGAGACATCTCCGTCGGACGAGCTAACGGTACTCGTGCTGGACTCAGTCTCTGGGCTCCATATATATCATTGGTTGTTATCTTAACTCCGAGATACTACTTGCACTGAGCTCGGCAGGGCCTCTATCAACTGTTGAGGGTTTCAACAGGGCCGCTGATTCAGAAAGCCGTCAGATGGCACCGAAAATGGCGAATCGGCGGATGCGGAACCTAATGAAGCAGTTTACGGCCGGTTAGAAACCGTTCGTGCTGCGAATGGGTTCGGGCGGATTTGAACCGCCGGCCTCCTCCATGTCAAGGAGGTGTCATAACCGGTCTAGACCACGAACCCGGCATCCGTGGGGTTGGCCACAAGGGTAATTGAAGGTTTCGAATCCGGGTACCCTCCCCCCGGTCAGACCGATCGCACGATCCGACACGCTTAAATTGATGTATGGATTTGTCCATCGTAAGACGAAAACGTACATTGGTGACTGAGAATGCAAGAGTACATCGAACGCGTCACGGAGGGTGAGGACCTGACACAAAAAGAGGCACGCGAGGCCGCGACGGCGGTCTTCGAGGAGGCGACGGAGGCACAGATCGGCGCGCTGCTGGCGGCGCTGCGGGCGAAGGGGGAGACCGAAACCGAGATCGCGGGCTTCGCGGAGGGGATGCGCGAGGCGGCGCGGACCATCACGCCCGACCGCGAGACGCTCGTGGACACCTGCGGGACCGGCGGCGACGACTACGACACTATCAACGTCTCGACGACCAGCGCCATCGTCGTCGCGGGGGCGGGCGTCCCGGTCGCCAAGCACGGCAACTACTCCGTCTCCTCCTCGTCGGGGAGCGCCGATGTCCTGGAGGAGGTGGGCGTCACGGTCGACGCCGAACCGCCGGCCGTCGAGGAGCACATCGAGGGCCAGGGCATCGGGTTCATGCTCGCGCCGGTGTTCCACCCGGCGATGAAGGCGGTCATCGGGCCGCGCAAGGAACTGGGGATGCGGACCATCTTCAACGTCCTCGGGCCGCTGACGAACCCCGCCGGCGCCGACGCGCAGGTCGTCGGCGTCTACGACCCAGACCTCGTGGGGGTGCTGGCCCGGGCGCTGGCGCGGATGGACGTCGAGCGCGCGATGGTCGTCCACGGCTCGGGGCTGGACGAGATCGCCGTCCACGCCGAGACGACCGTCGCCGAGGTCGACGGCGAGGAGATCACAGAGTACACGCTGACGCCGGCCGACCTGGGACTCGACCAGGGGGACATCTCGGCAGTCGCGGGCGGCCAGCCCGCGGACAACGCCGCCGACATGCGCGCCATCGTCGAGGGCGAGGCGACGGGCCCCAAGCGCGACATCGTCCTCGCAAACGCCGGCGCGGCCATCTACGTCGCCGGCGCGGCCGAGTCGCTGGAGGCGGGCGTCGACGCGGCACGCGAGGCCATCGACTCCGGGGCCGCCGCCCAGAAACTGGCAGACCTGCGCGGAGTCGGGGCATGACGCGGGTCAAGATCTGTGGCCTCACGAACGAAACCGACCGCGACGCCGCCGTCGACGCGGGCGCCGACGCCCTGGGGGTCATCGTCGACGTGTCCGTCGAGACGCCCCGCGAGATCGACCCCGACCGGGCGCGCGACCTCGTGGCGGGCGTCCCGCCGTTCGTGACGAGCGTACTGGTGACGATGCCGGAAAGCGTGCAGTCGGCCGTCGCCCTCCAGGAGCACGTGGGGGCCGACGCCGTCCAGGTCCACGCGACGCTCGACCCCGGCGAGGTCGGCGCGCTGGGCGAACGCCTCGACGCGGACGTGCTTGCAGCCGTCGGCCCGGACGCCGACCTGGCGGCCTACGCGGACGCGGCCGACGCCCTGCTGGTCGACTCGGTCGACGAGTCGGGCGGCGGCGGCACCGGCGAGACGGTCGACTGGGAGCGCACCCGCGCGGCCGTCGCTGGCCTCGACGCCCCCGTCGTCCTTGCGGGCGGGCTGACTCCCGAGAACGTCGCCACGGCCGTCGAGACGGTCGCACCCTACGGCGTCGACACCGCGAGTGGCGTCGAGCGCGCGGGCGGACAGAAGGACCACGACGCCGTGCGGGCCTTCGTCGCGAACGCTCGCCGGGCGGGGACCCGCGACCGGGAAGCGGGGGTGTCCGCGTGAGCACCTCGCTCGATGTCGACCGGGAGACGTTCGTCGACCGCGCGGCCGGCGAGCGGCCGGCGGTGGTCCGGGTCGGGGCCGACCTCGACGCGGACATCGAACCGCTCTCGGCGTACGCCGCGCTGACCGGCCGGACGACCGACGCGACGGCCGGCGAGTACACGTTCCTCCTGGAGAGCGCCGAGAAGGTCGCCTCCAGCGACCCGGACGGCGCCTTCGCGCCGACCACCGAGGAACGGCACGCCCGCTTCTCGTTCGTCGGCTACGACCCCGAGGCGGTCGTGACTGTCGCCCCCGACGGGACAGACATCGAGGTGCTGAACGAGCGGTACGCGGGCCTCCTCTCGCCCAACGGCGGCGATACGCTCGACACGCTGCGCGCGGCGCTGCCCGAGGTCGACCTCCGGGGATTCCCCGAGAGCGAGCGCCAGCACCTCGAGGGCGGGCTGGTGGGCTTTCTCTCCTACGACGCCGTCTACGACCTCTGGCTCGACGAGGTGGGCGTCGAGCGGCCCGAGTCGCGGTTCCCAGACGCACAGTTCGTCCTCACCACGAAGACGGTGGCGTTCGACCACGCCGACGGGAGCGTCTCGCTGGTGTTCACGCCAGTCCTCCGCGAGGACGAGGACGCGGGGGCGCGCTACGACGCCCTCGCCGCCGAGGCCGGGCGCGTGGGGGACCTGCTCGCGGACGCCTCCCCGCCCGAGACCGGCGGCTTCCGGCGCGAGCGCGAGGTAGCTGGTCCGCGCGGGGAGTACGAGGCGGCAGTCGAGCGCGCGAAAGAACACGTCTACAGCGGCGACATCTACCAGGGCGTCATCTCCCGGACGCGGGAACTGTACGGCGAGGTCGACCCGCTCGGCTTCTACGAGGCCCTGCGGGCGGTCAACCCCTCGCCGTACATGTACCTGCTGGCCTACGACGACCTGAGCATCGTGGGCGCGAGCCCCGAAACGCTGGTGTCAGTCGGCGGCAGGCGCGTCGTCTCGAATCCCATCGCGGGGACGTGCCCGCGGGGATCCAGCCCCGTCGAGGACCGCCGGCTGGCCGGCGAGATGCTCGCCGACCCGAAGGAGCGCGCCGAGCACACGATGCTGGTCGACCTGGC
>JAHENO010000022.1 GCA_018609945.1 Haloarculaceae archaeon
CGCAATCGCTGCGCTGGCACTCGCCACGGTGCCTGCCGTGCTCTTTGCGGGACTGCTCGGGTCGATACTCCAGAGCAAGGGCGGGGACCCCGAACCGCCGGGGTTCGGGCTGCGGTCGCTGCCGGTCAGGACCGGCGCCACAATATTGGTCCTGACCGCCGTGTATCTCGTCGGACCGACCGTGGTGTTGCTCGGCACCGTCGTGGCGCTCCAAGACGCGGGGGGCGAGGGCATCGGGCGGACCGGCGTCGCCATCGCGGGAACGAGCGCCATGGTGCTCGCCCTGGCGCTGGGCTACGCACTCCCTGCCGCGCTCGCAGCGGGAAGCAGGGACGGACTCCGGACCGCATTGCGGGTCCGATCGCTCCCCGGGCTGCAGAGCGGCGCGTACTTCGCGGCGTGGGCGGGTGCGGGGGTGCTCGTCGTTCTCGGCTGGACCGCACTCGGCGTGGCCGGAACGGGGACAGTCCTCGCGGTCCTGGCCGCGTTCTGGTTCGCATACACGCACCTCGCTGCGGCGCGACTCGTTCACGAGGGCGTCGCGCGAGCGACCGGCCGGGGGCGGGACCGGTAGGGCGACTGGCCGCCGTGACGTGACCGCTATTCGGGCCCGATTTCGGCGACGTCCTCGCTTTTCACTCGCCGGTTGTGCAGTGCCCGACCGCTCGTCCGGTCGAAGACGTGGATGGCGTCCTCCGGGATGTGGGCCACGACCGACTGGCCGGCCGAGATCTGTCGCATCCCGCCGGTCGTCGCCACGAGCGTGTTCGTCTCCGTCGCCTCGTCGCCGAAGGTCAGGTAGACGGTGTTCTCGTCGCCCATCGGTTCGACGACGTCGACGGTCATTCCGAAGTGATGTTCGTCGGTCACCGAGCCGCCGATCTCGACAGCTTCGGGGCGAATTCCCAGCACGAGTTCGCGCGTGCTACCGAGGTCAGCCGCGACGTCGTCCGAGATGGGGTACTCGAAGGCCGCTGCGACCAAGGTTCCGTCGCGGTGCTCCACGTCGAAGAAGTTCATCGCCGGTTCGCCGAGGAACCCGGCGACGAAGCGGTTCGCGGGTTCGTGATAGCACTTGAGGGGCGTGGCGACCTGCTGGAGTCGCCCGCCGTCGAGGATCGCGATCCGGTCGCCCATCGTCATCGCCTCCGTCTGGTCGTGGGTGACGTACACCGTCGTCACCCCGAGGTCCTCCTGGAGACGCTGGAGTTCCGTGCGCATCTGTGCCCGGAGTTTGGCGTCGAGGTTGCTGAGTGGCTCGTCCATGAGGAACACGGCCGGGTCGCGGACGATCGCCCGGCCGAGGGCGACCCGTTGCTGCTGGCCACCGGAGAGTTCGGTGGGTTTGCGGTCCAGCAACTCGGGGATGTCCAGCAACTCGGCTGTCTCCTCGACGCGGCGCTGGATCTCGTCGTCGGGAAGATCCGTCGATTCCTCCAGCCCGAAGGCCATGTTCCCGCGGACCGTCATGTGGGGATAGAGGGCGTAGGACTGGAACACCATCGCGATGTCCCGGTTCTGGGATTTGACGTCCTCGATGGACTCCCCGTCCAGCCGGATCGTGCCGCTGGTGACCGATTCGAGGCCGGCGACCATCCGGAGGGTGGTCGACTTGCCACACCCCGATGGCCCCACCACGACGACGAACTCGCCGTCGTCGATCGAGACCGAAACGTCGTCCACGGCGACGATCTCGTCGTCGCCGTCGTGGAATATCTTCGTCAGCGAATCGAGTTCGAGATCAGCCATGGGTGTACCTCCGCTCTGAGCGTGGCAATGTGCTACTGGTGGACGCGCCGGGGACTTGATTCCTCCGACGCGATCCCGCGCGGTTCCGGACGCCGATCGGGGGCGGGAGGTGGGTCACGTCGCCACCCCCTCTGCGAACTCGTCGCCGAAGGCGATGTACACGGCGAGGGTCGGCAACGCCGCGAGGAACGCCCCGGCCATCCGGAGCGCGAAGTCGGTGCCCTCCTGTGACGTGCCGAGACCGGCGAGGATCAACACGACGGGTGCGGCCGCACTCGACTCCGTGGCCACCAGCACCAGCGTAAAGAGGAGGTCGTTCCAGATCTGCGTGAACTGGTAGATCAGCACGACCGCGAACATCGGCGTCGACAGCGGCAGGACGATCCGGCGGTAGACCCGCCGGAGCGAGGCCCCGTCCAGCCGCGCGGACTCGATCATCTCCTCGCTCATGTTCTTGTAGTAGGAGCGAAAGAGGATCGTACAGATCGGGATGCCGTAGGCGACGTGCGTGACGATCAACTCGACGATGCCAACGTAGTCGTCGTTGATCCCCAGCGCCCAGACGAAGCCGAGTAGTTGGTCCAGCGGAACGACGTTCGACCAGAACTGGGTCAATGGGATCAGTACCGCCTGGTAGGGGATGAAGATGCCGGCGACGAACATCGCAATCACCGCCACCTTGTAGCGACCGCTCAGGTTGGTCGTCGTGAGTCCGTATGCCGCCAGACTCCCGAACAGCGCAGAGATGATCGTCGCCGGCACCGCGTAGAGGACGCTGTTGCCGACGCCGCGGATCAGGACGTCGAATGCAGTCTGCCATTTTTCGAGTGTGAAGCCCTCACCGGGCAGTGCGAACGGGGCAGTCTCGGTGACCGCCTGCGTGGTCTTGAAGGACGTGACCAGGCCCGTCTCGATCGGCGTCATGTAGAACGCGACCAGCGCGAGCAGGGTCACGTACAACCCGACGCGGCCGGCGTCGACGCGCGCGAGTCTGGCACGCAGGCCCGTCCTGCCAGTCACAGTGCCGCCGTCCGTTCTCGCGGAAGCCGTGCCCCCGCTGTCGGCGTCCGTCGCGACGGACGTCTCCCCGTCAGTGTCAGTCACAGATTCCCCCTCCGGTACTGGTAGACGAGATACGGGCCGATGATCGAGAGCGCCATCGCGAAGAGGATGATTGCGATCGCAGCCCCGAACGCCCAGTTCTGGTTCGAGTATGCTTCCCGGACCATCTTCGTCGCCAGGATGTCGGCGCCGTTCGGCGGCCGGAAGTTCGACACCAGCGAATAGAGGAAGTCGAAGGCCTTCAGCGCGAACACCATCAACACGACGGAGGCACTGATCGTCGCTCCCTTCAGCTGGGGGATGATGACCCGCCGGTACATCCTGAGTGTCGAGGCGCCGTCGACCTTGGCCGCCTCGTAGTGTTCGGACGGGATCGCGCGCAGGCCAGCCAGATAGACGACCATCGCGTAGCCCGAGAACTGCCAGACCAGCGCGAAGATGACCGCCCACAGCACGATCGAGGAGTTCCCGATCCAGTCGATCGGGCCGATCCCGAACGTGCCCAGCGCGATGTTGACGACGCCGTTGTTGAAGTTGTACATCCACAGCCAGAACTGCGCGGTCACGACGAACGAGAGGCTCATCGGGAGCAGGTAGATCGTCCGGAAGGTGTTCTCGAAGCGGATGCCGCGGTCGATCAGGATGGCGAGTGCGAGCCCGATCACGAGCGTCGCCGACGTGAACGCCACGATAAGGATGAAGGTGTTGATCGTCGCGTCGATCACACCCGAATCCGTGGCGGCCCGCACGTACATCTCGAAATCCAGGTTCCCGTAATCCGGGGCCTGGGCGAACCCCTGGTAGTCGGTCAGTGATATCAGCAGGTTCCAGACGATGGCGCCGTAGACGAAAAGCCCCATCAGCAGGAATGGGGGAAGCCAGAAGGGCAGCGATTCGACGAAGTCACCGCCGAACCGGTCGTCGAGTGACTGGCCGACGCGCTCGATCGGACCACGGCGCTCGCGCCGGGTTCCCTCGGTCACCGTCCCGCCATCCGGCCGGGCGTCGGTGCCCGTCGTGTCCGCGGTCGTGTCACTGTCGCCGCCAACGGCCCTGCGGAGGCGTGAGACGATCCCCGGCATGTGCGCCGTCGGTCAGATGGCGTCCATGAAGCCGGATGTCGCCGCGTCGACGTTGTACGGACCGGTGAACTCCGAGCTGATGACGTCGTTGAGGGCAGTCATCTTCTCGCGCTCGACTGCCAGACCGTGCTGGAGTGTCGGCGGCCGGGCCTCAGCGTTGGCGAAGTCCTCGGCGGTCTCCTGGAGGAACGGCCCGAACTGGTCCATGCTGACGTCGGTCCGGGTCGGGATCGATCCCTTGAACTGGTTGAACGCGATCTGGGCGTCCTCGCTGCCGACGAACTCCAGCCAGGTCTTCGACGCCTCCGGGCTCGGGTTGTTCGAGGGGTAGAGGAAGGAGTCGAAGTGGAGGGTGTACATGCCATCTGTCCCGGGGAACGGGACGAAACCCCAGTCCTCGTCGTACGCGAAGTCCTCGGCGTTCCGGTAGGCTCCGGCGGCCCAGTTGCCCTGGTGGATGAACGCCGCCTCGCCGTTGATGATGTTCTCGTTCGAGCCAGTCAGTCCGATCGTGGAGGCGTCGTCGTTGATGTAGTTCTCCAGGACTGTCGCCGTCGTCTCGAACGTCGCCCGGACGGAGCTCTCGTCGCCGTCGCCGCCGATGAAGTTCATGTAGGCGTCGAAGCCCTCCTGGCCGAGCATCATCGCGGCCCACAGCTGGGTCGTCGTCCAGGTCCCCTGCATCCCGTGGGTCATCGGGATCTTGTCGGTCTCGGTCGCGACCGTATCCAGCGCGTCGGCAAAGGCCGAGACACTGTCCAGCGAATCCGGATCGACGCCCGCTTCCTCGACGACGTCGATGTTGTAGAACAGGCAGTTCAGCCGGTGGGAGCCGAGGGGGACAGCCCTGAAGCTGCCACCCTGCTTGTGGAGGTCGACCGCCTCGTCGACCATCACGTCCTCGAAGCCGGCGTCCGCCCAGACGTCGTCGACGGTGCCCAGCGCACCCTCGTAGCGCAGGAGGTTCGGGCCCGGCCAGTTCGCGAAGGAACTCGGCGGGTCGCCGCTCTGGAGGCGGTTCGCGACCACCGCGTCGAGGTTCTCGTTGCCGCCCCCGCCGATCGGGTTGAACTCCGTCTCGATGTCGGGGTGCTGTTCCTCGAAGACCGTCGTGAGTTCCTCCGCAGCCTTCGCACCGTCCCCGCCTGTCCACCCGTGGAGCACTTCGAGTGTGCCCATGGAGCCGCTCCCGCCGTCGCCGCCATCACTACCGCCGTCGCCGTCGCCACCGTCGCTGCCATCGCCACCGTCGCCACCCGAACAGCCAGCGAGCGCCACTGCAGAGGCGAGTCCAGTTGCCTGTACGAACCGTCGCCGCGAAATCGAGTCGTCCATCATTAATCCACTGGACCCTCACGGTGGGAGATTGATAAATATTCGGTACTATTGTAGTGAAACTTCAAACTCAAACCGGAAAATTGCCTAATCGACCCGCTGTGTGTTGCCGC
Organism: Haloarculaceae archaeon; assembly: GCA_018609945.1. Taxonomy (GTDB): domain Archaea; phylum Halobacteriota; class Halobacteria; order Halobacteriales; family Haloarculaceae; genus SW-9-67-25. The sequence goes on from JAHENO010000022.1 coordinate 5,342, forward strand.
CGTTGGGTCTGCGGTCGGATTATTCTGTGGCTTGATTGATAAAGTAGTATTTACGTGAGTGGGAGACCTCACCACTCCGCGACGGAGCCGTCGTCGTGGCGCCAGACGGGGTTGTGCCAGTCGACGTCGCCGGCCCGCTGCTCGATGGTCGCCTCGTCGACAGGCACACCGAGTCCCGGTCCATCGGGGAGGTCGACGTACCCGTCCCCGTAGTCGAAGACCGAGGGGTCCTCGACGTAGTCGAGGAGGTCGGCAGTCTCGTTGTAGTGGATGTTCAGCGACTGCTCCTGGATGAGCGTGTTTGCCGCGACGGCGTCGACCTGGAGACACGACGTCAGCGCGACCGGACCGAGCGGGCAGTGGGGAGCGATGGCGACGTCGTGGGCCTCGGCCATCGCGGCGATCCGTTTCACTTCGGAGATGCCCCCGGCGTGGCTCAGGTCCGGCTGGACGACGTCGACAGCACCGTCCGCGAGGACGGGGGCGAAGTCCCACCGCGAGTAGAGGCGCTCGCCTGTGGCGATTGGCGTGTCGGTGTGTGCTGCGACGGCCGACAGGGCGTCCTCCTGTCCGGGGCGGACCGGCTCCTCGATGAAGAAGGGGTCGTGCGGTGCGAGCGCCGTCGCGAGGCGCTTTGCCATCGCTTTCGAGGCGCGGCCGTGGAAGTCGACGGCGACGTCGACTTCGGCACCGACCCGCTCGCGGACCGCGGCCAGTCGCTCGGCCGCGGCGTCGACCGCTGCCGGGGTGTCGATGTGGCGCAACTCCGCCGTCGCGTTCATCTTCAGCGCCCGCAACCCGGCCTCGGTCGCCTGCCCGGCTGCGTCCGCGACCGCCGTGGGCTCGTCCCCGCCGATCCACCCGTAGACCTGGACGCGCTCTCTGGCCGGTCCGCCCAGCAACTCGTAGACCGGCGCGTCGAAGCGCTTGCCCTTGATGTCCCACAGCGCCTGATCGATGCCGGCGATGGCCGACATGAGGACTGGCCCACCCCGGTAGAACCCACCACGGTACATCGTCTGCCAGTGGTCCTCGATCGGCCCGGGCGGCTCGTCCAGCAGGTACGCGTCCAGCAGTTCCTCGACGGCCCCCCGGACCGCTCCGACGCGTCCCTCGACGACCGGTTCGCCCCAGCCGACCAGGCCGTCGCTGGTCTCGACACGCAGGAACAGCCACCTCGGCGGGACCTCGTACAGTTCGTAGCCGGTAATCCGGGGCATCTGTGTCCGTCTAGCACTCCGCCCTTGAAGGCCCTTGTCCAGCGGGGCCGGCGCTGGGAGTCCGTGCCGGGCACGGAACACAAACCGCGGAATTATTGCTGATGCGCCCGAGAGAGGGAGACGTGAGCGAGAATCCCTTCGCCGACGCGACCGAGGCCGACCTCCGGGAGGCCTTCGACGCGACGGACTACGTCGCCGAGGACGACATCGTGACGACGGTGTTGCTGGCGTTGCGTCTGGGGCGGCCGTTGCTCATCGAGGGCGAACCCGGCGCCGGGAAGACGGAGCTGGCGAAGGTGCTGGCCGAGGGGTTCGAGACCGACCTCGTCAGGCTCCAGTGTTACGAAGGATTGACCGCCGAGAACGCCCTCTACGAGTGGAACTACACCAAGCAGTTGCTCGCGGTGCAGGCCGAAGAGCGGGGTGTCGCGGAGACCGACGAGTCAGTCTTCACCGAGGAGTACCTCCTGGAACGGCCCCTCGTTCGGGCGCTGGCCGACGCGGACGGTCGGCCTCCCG
>JAHENO010000023.1 GCA_018609945.1 Haloarculaceae archaeon
CGGGAGTGAACGTCGAGGACGTCTGGGACGGGTTCGTGGGCGTCCAGCGCGAGGTCGCCATCGCGGACCACCCGGTCGACGTGGAGATCGGCCTCGACGGCAGCCCCGACCTGGATCTCTCGCTGGACGACATCCGGACGCCGACTGGGCCCCGTGCCCGCGCCAGGGACGCCGACCTGACGGAGAATCCATACGTCCCTCGCCCTGTCGAGAAGACCCTGGAAGACGACGACTGGCAGGCCGAAGGCGCGATGACCTACCTCTATCGCCGAGGGTTCGACGTCTACGACATCAACACCATCCTCTCGGCGGGGGCACTCGGACGCGGCCGGAACCGGCGGCTCGTCCCGACCCGGTGGTCGATCACCGCGGTCGACGACACCGTCAGCCGGTACCTCCGCGGAACGCTACGGAACGCACCTAGCGTCGACGAGGTGGAGGTCTGGTACAACGAGTACATCGGCAACGACTACTGGGTCATTCTCGCGCCGGGCAACTGGGAGTTCGAACTCGTCGAACTCAAGGCCCCCGGCAGTATCTGGAATCCCAGTCCCGATGGCGACTACTACCTGGCCGCCGACAGCGAAACCTACGAGGGCCGGACAGCCTACGTCGACGAAACGTCCGGCGCCTACTACGCCTCGCGGCTGGCCGTGCTCGAACACCTGAAGGAACGCGACCGGCAGGCGACCTGTCTGGTCATCCGGCACGCCAGCGAATCCTACTGGGCGCCCGTGGGCGTCTGGCAGATCCGCGAGGGCGTCCGCCACGCCTTCGAGGGCGAGCCCGCGACCGCCGGGACGTTTCACGGTGCCATCCGCCAACTCGAGTCGGCGCTGCCGGTCTCGATGGAGACGCTCCGCCGGAAGTCGGAACTCGTGGCCGGCGTCCAGTCGCAACTGACGGATTTCTAGTCGATGGCGTGTTCCGAGTCCCGGAGCCTCGAAAACGCCGCGTCGACGAATTCGCCGGTGTCAGCGACGATATCGGCCCACGTCTCGTCGTCCGGCGCCAGCCCGACCAGCCGGGCGATTCGCATGATGGAGACGTGGTAGACGCGCTGGCGGCCCGGCCCTTCCTCCCAGACGACCATGTTGCAGGGGAAAAGCGCGCCGATCCGGCCCTCAGAGCCGTCGAGCGCACGGTCGGCCATCGCGGGATTGCACGCGCCCAGCACGTAGTAGGGGTCACGATCCGCGTCGACTTTCTCGTTGAGCAGTTCGGATGGGGAGAACTCGACGGGGATGCCGAACCCGGCGTCGACACACACCTCCCGCACGTACTCGATTGCCGCCTCGTGGTCCATCGCGAGTACGACCTGTTCCTCGCCGACGTCCGCCGGATCGATCGCTGCGGGATCGACTGGAAGGGTCACGTCTCCTCCGCGGTCGGAACAGGGCCGGTCCCGATTGCGTCTTCGACGGCCTCGAGAAACTCCTGGCGGGATGCGAAGTAAGGGTGGTCGACCTCCTCGAGGATTGCTTCGAGCTCCCGCGGCCCGTCGGGTGTCCGGATGACGGTGTCGCCCTCCCGGGCCACGACTTCGCTCTGTTCGATACCCCACATGAGTCGCTCGGCGACGCGTGCGAGGGGAGCACCCTCGACGGGAGCACCCTCGCCCAGCGGGACTGCAGGCTCCTCCTTGGTATCGTCGTCGTCGGCCATGGCTGGACGTTCATCCGGACCGTGATTAGGGCTTTCGATACCGGCGGGCCCCCAATCTGCCCCGTCGGACGCCCGTCTGACGGGTAGTTTTGTAGCTGTCACGTCTATCCTGCCACATGACAAGCCTGACCGACGTCTACGACGGGGGTGTCGGGACCGCCACGGGCCTGCGGCGGCGACTCCTCGGGGCGGGACTGTTCGCACTCGGCGCCGGGATGGTCGTCGGGGCGATTCCCGTTGCGACCACCGATCTGGCGGGGACGATCGGCCTCGGCGTCTACGAGGCCCGGGAACTGGCGGGTATCCTGGCCGGACTGGGGTTGCCAGCAGTGTTCCTCGGTATTTTCGCCGTCCTCCCGGCCGGCCGCGTCACTCGCGCTGCGGCCGCCATCGGTGCCAGCGTGGCAGTCCTGGGAGTCGGACTCTTCGCGACCGCCTACCCGTACAACTGGATCTCTAACCACCCGACTCTGGCCGTCGTCACGACAGCCATCTACTCCGTGGGAACGCTCGTGACCTTCTGGTGTCTGTTCGTCGGACTCGCGACGTTCAAGCGCCGCAACGACCCCGGCGGGACGGCACGGGTCGAGATCACCGACGAGGGCAAGATCCGGGTCGTTACCGACGACAGCCGGCGCCCCCTCGGACGGGGAAGCGTCGGCATGTTCGGTAGCGGTCCCGACGGCAGCGTCGATACCCAGACGAATCGGCCCGACGCGCACGCGAGCGGGTCCGTGGAGACGTCGGTCTCCTCCGAACGGGACGACGCGACGATAATCGACGACGACCCGTCGGAGCCACCTGCGGAAACCCCGGGCCAGCCGACGCCTGCAGGCGACGGCGCGGGCGGCGTCCAGTCGGCGCAACAGACCGAATCGGCTGCCACGCCATCCGATCCGGCCGCGGCAGACGCGGACATCCACGCGGCTGTCGACCGCCGTGGCCGACCCGACGAATACTGCGGCAACTGCCGACACTTCGAGTACGTCCGCGCCGACGGGGACATGGCTCCCTACTGTGGCTTCCACGAGGGACTGCTCGAGGATATGGACGCGTGCGACCAGTGGGAGTCGAACAGCTGAATCCCGCCGTTTAAACCTCCCCGGAGGCTACTCGGCCGACATGGAATTTTGCGACGAATGCGGTTCGATGATGAAAACCGAGGGGGACGTGTGGGTCTGTGGGAGTTGCGGGTACGAACAGGTGCGCGACAGCGCGCGCGAGGAGGCGATGGTGACCACACAGGGACAGGAAGAAACCGAGATCGTCGACATGAGCGACGCCGAGGACCAGGCCCGCCCGACGACTCGCGTGCAGTGTCCCAACTGTGACAATGACCGGGCCTACTACTACATGCAACAGATCCGTGCGGCCGACGAGAGCGAGACCCGGTTCTTCGTCTGTACCGAGTGCGACCACAAGTGGCGCGAGGACGACCACTAGTACTGTGGACCCCGCGTTCCCGGACGTGGCGGCGGACCTCGACGGCTGGCGGCTGGCGGAGCAGGCCGTCGAGACGCTGTTCGAGGTGCCCGGCGCACGGGTTCGGGGCGCGACACGGCGCTACGAGGACGAACGCACCCGAACAGCCGTCCGCAAAGCGGCTCGCCTGGATCACGAGTGGCGGTTCGTCGCCGCCACCAGACTGGGGTTCGAGCCGGCACTCCCGGGCGGAGTGGTCCCGCTGATCCTGCCGATGGTGCGTCGCCAGGCCCGCGAGGCGTTCGCCGAGCGCCTGGCCGGGCGGGGGCTGGAACACGTCTCGCTACGGGACGATGACCGTGTTCGCGTCCCCGAGCGCACGCGTGCGTGGCTGACACGGTTCGGGGCCCGCGATCCGGTCGCTGGCGGCGTTCCCGTCGTGGGGTTGGTCTGTGTCTGGGCGGATCGCAATGACTTTTTTGTCGTCACCGGCGGTCACCCTGAAGGACAGCTTGCGGACCTGCTGTCGCTGGCCGATCCACCCGACAGACTGACCCTGACGGCCGCGGAGTACCGCCAGGAGTTCCTCGATACCGTGCGGAGCGTCAGCTAGTCCTCGTCCGGAAGCTGGATGACGTTCTCGCGCCCGAGCCGGACTTTCTCGACCGCCCCTTCCTCGGCCATCGACGAGAGGACGCGCGACGTTTTCGATTTGGACCACTCGACGGCCTCGACGATCTCGGCCTGCCGCATCTGGCCGACGTTCCCCTCCAGCAACTCCAGGACCCGATGCTCTTCGCTCATCGGTTCGAGTGTCCCCGTCGAGTTCGGGGACTCTCCTCGCCCGCGGGCGCGACGACGGACGAACGCCCCGAGGCCGACGAACACAGAGACGGCGACCAGCGCCGCCAGCGCCACGACACCGCTGACGCCGGGAAGGCCGCCGCCGGACCCGCCATCCTCGGAGCTTCCGACGGGCGTCGCAGTGGTTGCGGAGTCCGCGGTTCCGTCCGTCTCTACAATGGAGTCCGGGACGAGTACGACCCGTGGCCGGTTGTCGGGGAAATCCCGCCGTCCCTGCCAGCGAACGGTTCCGTTCTCGGTCGCTGCGGGGTCGGGGCTGACGCTCTCGAAGGTCCATCCCTGTGGGGCGGACACGACGAGGCTGTCGTTCTCGGCAATAAAGAACCCGCCCCGGAACACGTCACCGACCACGAGTCGGTCCTCCCCTGCCCGGGCGAAGCCAGTCCACCTGAAGCGGTAGGTGACGACGCCCCAACGTCTGGGGAGCGTCTGGACGCTGGTCGACGCCGAGAAGTCCGTCGCGGCCATCTCGCGCCCGGTGGCGTTCGCGGCCCCCGCCACGGTTCCCCGGATGCGATTCCCGAAGGGATCGAGATATCGGGACGTGTTCCGGCGGAAGCGCTCCTGGAAGGCCTCGAAGTCGTCGACGTCATCCTGGGTCGTCAATCGCGTCCGGATCCGTACGGTCCAGGTGGCAGACCCGTTGGGGTGGACCTCGACGCGGGTGACCGTGTGGTCCGTCTCGGGCGTGGTCTGTGCCAGACCCGTTCCCATGAGGGGTGCCGCGAGCAGGAGCAGGAGGACGAACGCACCGGCTGCGGTAAACCTCAATCCAGCCATTCGCTTGCTCTCAGGCGACAGGAGGGAATAAAGATCACCGACAGTTTGTGGCCCGTGGGCGTTCCCGACCCGGCTGTCGGCACGTGCACAGTTGTGACCGGTCTGAGGCGTTCTCGCCCACTATTTCGCGCTGAAACAGTCTGCAACAGTCGGGATAATCGAGCCCGTTTATTGTCGCCGTTGGTGTAGGGCGGACCATGCAATCGAGACGGCGTGCTGCGCTCGCACTCCTGTTGATCGCGGCGACGGGGCTGGCGGCGGTAGCCGCGACGGGAATCGTCGGCGCAGACAGCCACGCGACGGACAGCGAGGGAACAGTGTCGGTCGGAACCGGACAGCAACTCTCCACCATCATCGCCACCACGGAAGACGACGTCCGGACGGAATTCGAGGACAGCGCAGTCGAGGCACGGATAGAACGGGACGACGACGCTCGCGAGGCCATCGACGACAGGGCGGACGTGCTCCGCGACCGCGCCGCCGAAATCCGGGAGGAGTACCGGGAAGCGACCCAGGCGTACGCGGAGGGCGAGATTTCCCGGTCGACGTACGCACAGCGTCTGGCTCTCCTGAACGCGCGAGCCGAGAACGTGCTGCGAAGCCTCGACCGGCTCCAGGCGCGGAGCGCGAACGTCTCCGGGACGAACGGGACGGCGGCCCTGAACGAGTCGGCGGTCGAGCATGTCTCAGACCGCCTCGACGAGGTCTCGAGCGCCGGGCCCGACGCGCTGCTGGAGCGGTTCACCGGGCAGCGGAGTGGGAAACTCGAACTCCGCGTCGACGGCGGCATCAGGATCGAGGCCGAGAGCGAGGACGGCGAGCGGTCCCGCGAGATCCGGCGTCCCGGCGACGGGGACGACTCCTTTACCATCAACCAGTCGGAGGCGCTCTCGACCGCCCGTAGTGAACTCTCGGCCCAGGACGGAAACTGGCGGCTCACCCGCGCGAGTGTCCACGAGGACGACGGTGAGTACCGGTTCGAGTTCGCCCTCTCGTCGGCCAACGAAACCGGCGATGCGGAGATCCGAGTCGACGGATCGAGCGGTGACGTGATCCGCCTCGAAGAGGAGATCGAACGCGCGGAGGACGAAGACGAGCGTGAAGAAGGCGACGAGCGGAAAGACGTCGGCGAGCCGACGCTGCTGATCGCGAACGGCACGCCGGGACCGAACGA
>JAHENO010000024.1 GCA_018609945.1 Haloarculaceae archaeon
TACGACATGGTCGACGTCATCGACGGGGTGGTCGACGAGGAGTCGTTCCTCGAGGTCCAGCCGGACTTCGCCGCGAACATCCTGACGGGGTTCGCCCGCATCGACGGGTTCTCGATCGGGATCATCGCCAACCAGCCCCGCGTCAACGCGGGCACGCTCGACATCGATGCTAGCGACAAGGCCGCCCGATTCGTCCGTCACTGTGACGCCTTCAACGTCCCCATCCTCACCTTCGTCGACGTCCCGGGCTTTATGCCCGGAACAGACCAGGAACATGGTGGAATCATCCGCCACGGGGCGAAGCTCCTCTATGCCTATTCCGAGGCCACGGTCCCGATGCTCACGGTCATTACGCGAAAGGCCTACGGCGGGGCTTACGACGTGATGGCTTCGAAGCATCTCGGGGCGGACATCAACTACGCCTGGCCCTCGGCCGAGATCGCGGTCATGGGCCCCGAGGGCGCGGTGAACGTCCTCTACAGCGACGAACTCGACGAGGCTGACGACCCCGACGCCCGGCGGGAACAGCTCATCGAGGAGTACCGCGAGCAGTTCGCCAACCCCTACACGGCCGCCGACCGCGGGTTCGTCGACGACGTCCTGGAACCGAAAGACACCCGGCCGCAACTGATCGAGGACCTCGCCATGCTCCGCTCGAAGCGCACGTCCGGACCGGACAGGAAACACGGCAACATCCCGCTGTAACCATGAACGCAAACTCCGAGGACGCTGCCGACGACCGCAGGACGGTCTCGACCGACGGCGGCACGCTGTCCGTATCGACAGACACGGGGACGCTGACCGTCCCGGCCGACGCGACACCGGAGGAAGCCGCTGCCATCGCCGCTGCCATCGCCGCCCACCTCCGGGACCGGGAGGCCGCCGCCGTTGCCGCGGCCGCCGGCGACGAAAAATCCTGGGACGGTCGACGGTGGCAGTTCGCCGGGCGCCTGGCGGGCCTGGGCCATCGCGGCCAGCGCGTCCCGCGGGAGGCACCGACCGACGAGTGGACTGCGGTCGGGCGACTCGACGCACTCTAATTATGACCGACACCTTCGAGAAAGTGCTCGTGGCGAACCGCGGCGAGATAGCGGTTCGCGTGATGCGGGCCTGCGAGGAACTGGGCATCGACACCGTCGCGGTCTACAGCGAGGCCGACCGCAACGCGGGACACGTGCGGTACGCCGACGAGGCCTACAACGTCGGCCCCGCGCGGGCCGCCGACTCGTACCTCGACGGCGCGGCCATCGTCGACGCAGCACAGCGGTCGGGCGCCGACGCCATCCACCCCGGCTACGGTTTCCTCGCGGAGAACGCCGACTTCGCCGCCCGGGTCGAGGCAGCCGAGGGCGTCACGTGGGTCGGCCCCGCCAGCGACGCGATGGAGCGACTGGGCGAGAAGACTCGTGCCCGGAAAATCATGCAATCCGCGGACGTCCCCATCGTCCCCGGCACGACCGACCCCGTCGAGGACACCGAGGAGGTCGAGGTCTTCGGCGAGGAACACGGCTATCCGGTTGCCATCAAGGCCGAGGGCGGCGGCGGCGGGCGCGGCATGAAGGTCGTCCGCTCGGCCGAGGAGGCCGCCGACCAGCTCGAAAGCGCACAGCGGGAGGGCGAGGCGTACTTCGACAACCCCTCCGTGTACCTGGAGCGGTACCTCGAAAATCCCCGGCACATCGAGGTCCAGATCGTCGCCGACGAGCACGGCAACGTCCGGCATCTCGGCGAGCGGGACTGCTCGCTCCAGCGGCGCCACCAGAAGGTCATCGAGGAGGGCCCCAGCCCCGCCCTCTCGGATGCCCTCCGCGAGGAGATTGGCGAGGCCGCCCGCCGGGGCGTCGACGAGGCGAACTACACCAACGCCGGGACCGTGGAGTTCCTCGTCGCCGAACAGGACCGCGAGCCCGGCGAGGTGCTCGACGCCGACGCCGATTTCTACTTCCTCGAAGTGAACACGCGCATCCAGGTCGAGCACTGCGTCACCGAGGAGATAACGGGCATCGACATCGTGAAGTGGCAACTCCGGGTCGCCCAGGGCGAGGAACTGGCCTTCGCGCAGGACGACGTCGAAATCGACGGGCACGCGATGGAGTTTCGCATCAACGCCGAGAACGCCGCCGACGATTTCGCGCCCGCCACGGGCGGCAGCCTCGACATCTACGACCCGCCCGGCGGGGTCGGCGTCCGCGTCGACGACGCGCTCCGGCAGGGCGACGACCTCGTGACCGACTACGACTCGATGATAGCGAAACTGATCGTCTCCGGCGAGGACCGCACGGAAGTCATCCAGCGTGGCAAACGCGCCCTCGCGGAGTACGAGGTCGAGGGCATCCCGACCGTCATCCCGTTCCACCGGCTGATGCTGACCGACGAGCAGTTCGTCGCCGGCAAACACACCACCAAGTACCTCGACGAACACCTCGACCCCGCGCGCATCGACGAGGCACAGGAGCGGTGGGGGACTGCCGGGACGGCACCGGCGGCGGACGGCAACTCGGCCGACGAGTCCGCCCGGCGGGAGTTCACCGTCGAGGTCGACGGCAAGCGCTTCGAGGTGGAACTGGAAGAACACGGCGCCCCGGCCATCGACGTGGACGCGGCAGGTGTCGACGCGGGCGCCCGACAGCCCCGACCGGAGCGGGCCGGGCCCGGCGACGGCGACGCCGATTCGGCGAGCGCGGCCGCGGCCGGCGGGACAGCCGTCACCGCCGAGATGCAGGGGACCATCCTCGAGGTGCTCGTCGGCGAGGGCGACGCGGTCGAGGCCGGCGAGGCAGTCGCCGTGCTGGAGGCGATGAAGATGGAGAACGACGTCGTCGCGGAGGTCGGCGGGACCGTCACCGAGGTGGCAGTCAGCGAGGGGACGAGCGTCGACATGGGTGACACCCTGCTCGTCATCGAGTAGCAACGCTGAAACCCCGCGCAACCGTCGGCGCGGCCATGGAGACGACCCGACACTTCGTCGCCACGGTCTACGTCGTCGCGGACGGCGCGACCGCGCTCCACGAACACGACAAACTCGACATGTGGCTGCCGCCCGGCGGCCACATCGAGCGCGACGAACTCCCACACGTCACCGCCCGCCGCGAGGTCCGCGAGGAACTCGGGCTCGACGTGGCCCTCGTCGCTCCCGAGAGCGACGTCGAATCGGCCACCGTCGAGTCCATCCCGCGGCCCCAGGAGTTCCTGCTCGAAGACATCAACGTCTGTGACGGCGCCGTCGGCCACCAGCACGTCGATTTCATCTACTACGGCCGGGTCGACAGCCGGGAGATCGCGCCGGAACCCGGCGAACAGCCCGCGGCCGACTGGGAGTGGTTCACCCCGACGGAACTGCGCCGGCGGGCCGAGGACCTGCCTGCGGACGTTGTCGAACTCGGAGAGCGCGCCATCGAGGCGGTCTGACAGAAGCTGCGTCCCGCGTTACTCGTCCGCTCGCTCCCGTTCCCACTCGCGGGCCTTCGCCACTGCCTCGGTCCACCGGCCGTACCGACGGTCGGCCTCGGCGGCGTCCATGGCCGGGGAGAACGAGCGGTCGGCCCGCCAGTTCTCGCGGAGGTCGTCGGTCGAATCCCAGTAGCCACAGGCGAGGCCGGCGGCGTAGGCCGCACCCAGCGCGGTGGTCTCGTCGACGACGGGGCGAACGATGTCGACCCCGATGATGTCCGACTGGAGCTGACAGAGGAAGTCGTTCTTGACCGCCCCGCCGTCGACGCGCAGGCGCTCTATCCCGACGCCCGCGTCGGCTTCCATCGCCTCGGTGATGTCGCGGGTCTGGTAGGCGATGGACTCCAGCGTCGCCCGGACGATGTGTTCCCGGCGGGTCCCGCGGGTTGCCCCGACAAGCAGCCCGCTGGCGCTGGCGTCCCAGTGTGGCGTCCCCAGTCCCGTCGAGGGCGGGACGACGAACACCCCGTCAGTCGAGTCGACCGACCTGGCGAGCCTGGCCGAATCCGTGGGGTCGCCGACGAACCCGACGTCGTCGAGCCACTCGATCGCGGCGCCGGTCATGAAGAGAGTCCCCTCGAGGGCGTACTGGACGGGTTCGCCCGATAGCTGGAAACCGATGGTCGTCAGCAGCCCGTGGTCGGATTCGACGGCCTCGGTGCCGGTGTTCATCAGGTAAA
>JAHENO010000025.1 GCA_018609945.1 Haloarculaceae archaeon
GTCGGGCGCGACCCGCTCGGCGAGCCCCGGTCCGTGCGGGTCCGCGACGGCCCGCCGGGCTGCCTGCCGGACGTCGACGGCCTCGCCACCGGCTGGCTCAGGGACTGTCACCTCGCAGTCGGGCAACGCGACCGGGATCCGCTCCTCGCCGAGGGGGACATCCATACGGGGACCACCGCCCGGAGGGTAAAAAGCTCCGCGCGAGGGATCAGCCGACCGGAGTGGGCTGGATGCGCGCCGAGAGAACGACGCTCCGGGCCCCGCTCCGGATGGTCCGGTTGGTCGACCCGAACACGAGCTGGCGGAGCCGGCTCGAGGTCGGTGCGCCGACGACCGTCACCGCGTAGTAGGCCGACTGTTCGACGATGGCGCCCGCGACGTCGTCGGCTTCGAGCACCCACGGGGTGGTCGAGTCGGGACGGCCGATGCGCTGGACGGCCTCCTCGACGCGGGCCTCTGCTCGCTCGCGGGTACGAGCGGGGGCGTCTTCGTCGACGACGTGGAGGACGTCGATCCAGGCGTCGCAGTCGGCAGCGACGCGGGCCGCCACGTCGGTCGCCAGGCCCGAGTGCGGACCGTCGGCAACGGCGAGCAGGAGCGACGGCACCTCGTCGAAGCCGTGTCGCCCGTTGACGGTGATCACGTCGCAGTCGGCCCGGACGGCGAGCCGGTCGACGAGTCCCCGCCGGAACCGGCCCGCGTCGGAGCCGCTCGGAACCACGAGCGAGTCGACATCGGTGTCGCGGACACAGTCGAGTATTCCCCCCACGAGTTCGCGGGTGTATCCGATGGTCCCTTCGTCCCTGTCCGGGGAGACGTGCTCGCTCGCCCACGCGAGGAGCGCACGCTCATCCTCGCGGGTCAGAGCGCTCGTCGCCGGAATCGATCGGTGAGTGCCGGTGTACGGGCTGAAGACGTACAGACCGATGTCAGCGGTCCGGGCGAGGGACGCCGCGACGCGGAGCTGGTCGGTCAGGACCGCGCGGTCGGCCGACAGCAACGGGACGAGGACGCCATCGCCGTCGAACCGCTGTGTCCCCGTCGCGGGACCTGCAGTGACCCCGTCGACCCCTGTGACGAGCGAGGGCACCGTCGGGAGAGTCATGATTCCCAAAGGGACCGCCACACTCAAAAATCCGCCGGGTGTTTCGGGGTCGGTAGAAACGGAACGGACGCAAGGGGTATGCACGTCAGGCGCGAACGCGTGGACGTGAACGTCGTCGACGTCCTCCCGCGGGACGCGATCCCGAGCATCGACGAGCCGGCGTTCGGGGAGACGTACTTCGGCGACCCGGACGACGAGGTGCTCGTCGTCGACGCCGAGCCGCCCCGCGCGTACCCGGTCCGGGTGCTCAGCCACCACGAGGTCGTCAACGACAGCCTCGACGGTCGTGGGGGGACAGCGACGGGCGCCGGCGGACGTCCCATCGCAGTCACGTGGTGTCCCATCTGCTGGAGCGGCGCGGTCTACGACCGGGTCGTCGACGGCCGCCCGCTGACGTTCGGCGTCTCGGGCAAACTCGCCGACGACGCACTGGTGATGTACGACCGCGAGACCGACACCGAGTGGAAACAGCCCACGGGCGAGGCCATCGCGGGCGACCTGGCCGGGCACCGGCTCGACGCCCTGGCCGCGCCGCTGATCACGTACGAGCGATTTCGGACCGACAACCCCGACGGTCTCGTGCTCCAGCCGGCCCGGACCGGCGACGGCGACCAGTCACCCCGCGAGATGTACGACATGACTGGATACGAGGCCTACCGCGAGCGCGACGCGTTCGGGCTGTACGGGATGCGCGGGCAGGGCGAGCCCCGGTCCTGGGACCGGGAGGACATCGGGGCGAAGACGCTCGTCCTGGGCGTCGAGCGCGACGGCGCGGCGGTCGGCTATCCCGTGCCCGAAATCGAGAAAGCCGGCGGGGTCGTGACCGACCGCGTGGGCGGGACGGCAGTGGTCGTGTTCGCGTCGACCGTCGGCGTCCACGCCTTCGAGAATCCCGGCTACGCGTTCGAGCGCGACGGCGGCGTGGTGCGGGCGGACGGGACGACGTGGGACCCCGTGACCGGCGAGAGCGGGGACGGCCGAGCGCTGGAGCGTATCCCCGCCGTGGTGCTGTTCGCCTTCGCCTGGCAGGACGCACACGGCCTCGAGGCGTTCTTCTTCCACGACGAGGCCGGTCGGCGTCGCTGAGTTCGGACCGCGAGGAGAGCCAGGGGGCCGCCGAGCTACGCGCTCTCGATAGCGTCGAGCATCCTCGCCGCGAGGTCCTCGGCACGCTCGCGCTCGCGGGCCTCGGCGTAGACCCGGAGGACGGGTTCGGTCCCGCTCGGGCGGGCGAGGACCCACGCGTCGCCGTAGTCGAGGCGGTAGCCGTCGGTGGTGTCGAGTTCGGCGTCCGCGGCGGTTGCGAACGCCTCGACGGCCGAGAGCATCGCCGCCCGCTCCTCGGCGTCGTCGTAGCCGACCTTCCGGCGGACGTTGTGATAGCCGTCGTGGGCGGCGGCGATTCCGCTGGCCGAGCGGTCGACGAGCAGTTCGCAAAAGCGCGCGGCGGTGTAGGCGCCGTCCCTGGAGACGCGGTAGTCGGGAAACATGACGCCGCCGTTTCCTTCGCCGGCGATGGGAACGTGCCTGCCCTCGCGCTGGAGGCTGCGGATGGCGGTGATGAGGTTCGTGCTCCCGATGGCGGTCAGGTGGAGGTCGGCCCCGACCGACTCGGCCACGTCGACGAGTCGCTGGGAGGCGTTGACCGCCGAGACGACCACGTCGCCGGCGTCGAGTTCGGCTGCGGCCAGCGCCGCGAGCGCGGCGTCGCCCTCGACGAGGCTGCCAGTCTCGTCGACGAAGATGGCACGGTCGGCGTCGCCGTCGTGGGCCACGCCCAGGTCGGCGTCGGACGTCTCCACGAGCCGACGGAGGTCGCCGAGCGTCTCCGCGACGGGCTCGGGGTCCCGGCCGGGGAACCGGCCGTCGGGCTGGGCGTTGACCGACAGCACCGAACACCCGAGCTCGCGGAAAAACTCGGGGCTCGTGAGCGCGCCGGCACCGTGTCCCGGGTCGAGCGCGACGGTCAGGTCCGCGCTCCCGATCGCCTCGCGGTCGACGGCCGCCAGCAGCTGCTCGCGGTAGTGCCTGCGGGCGGTTTCGACGCGACGCCTCGTTCCGACGCGGTGCCAGTCGACCCGTTCCGGGTCCGAATCGAGACGCTCCTCCACGGTGTCGAGGCGGTCCCGGGTGAGTTCGATGCCGTCGCCGCCGATCAGTTTGAGGCCGTTGTACGCGGGCGGGTTGTGCGAGGCCGTGACCATCACTCCGGGGACGCCCTCGCGTTCGCAGTAGGCCTGCAGGCCCGGCGTCGGGACGATGCCGAGGCGGTCGACGTCCGCACCGACGCTCGCCAGCCCGCTCGAGACGGCGTCGACCAGCATCTCGCCGGTGTGGCGCGTATCGCGGGCCACGGCCACGCGGTCGGCCCCGAGGACGGTCCCCGCGGCAGCGGCGACCCGCAGTGCGAATCCGGGCGTCAGCTCCTCGTTCACCACCCCGCGCACGCCGCTCGACCCGAACACCTTCATTCGGCCGTCCCTGTGTGCTGGCACGGCATAGTGGTTCCGTTCGACGGCAACGGCGGTCGACCGGCAAACCCATTACCGGCCGCGCTCACCCGCGCACATGGACACGAGTGATCCCGGCGGGGACGGACCCGACGCGGAGGGCGCCGGCACGGACGCCGGGAGTCAAACGCGGGCGCTCGTCGAGGCGCTCCTGACAGCCGACGCGGTCCGCTTTGGCGAGTTCGAACTCTCCCATGGCGGGACGAGCAGCTACTACGTCGACAAGTACCGCTTCGAGACCGACCCGGAGGCGTTGGCGACGGTCGCCGAGGCGTTCGCCGAGCGCCTTACCGACGAGCGTCTGGCGGGCGTCGCGCTCGGGGCGGTCCCGCTGGCTGCCGCCACGAGCGTCGAGACGGGCCTCCCCTACGTCATCGTCCGCAAGCAGGCAAAGGAGTACGGCACGGGCAACCGAATCGAGGGGACCTTGCCCGAGGACGAGGAGGTCGTCGTCCTCGAGGACGTCGCGACCACCGGACAGAGCGCCGCCGACGCGGTCGAGGCACTCCGGGAGGCCGGCGCCGAAGTCCGGCGGGTGCTGGTCGTCGTCGACCGCGAGGAGGGTGCCCGGGAGACGCTCGCCGAGATCGACGTCGAACTCGAAGCGCTGGTGACTGCCTCGGCGTTGCTGGACGCGGAGTGACGGTCAGGGAGCGACGCCAGTCTCGCCAGCGGACTCCGAGTTTCTGAGTCCGACGCCGCCGGAGATTTCGATTTCGTCGTACCAGAGTCGCGGTCGCTTCGCACGCCCTTCCTCCTCCACAGCGATCAGACCGTAGTCGGCCAACTCGTTGACGTTCTCCGTCACTTCCGGGGGGTGTCGGTCGACGGTCCGGGCGAGGTCACGGATGCTGTCGGGCTCGTGCTCGGCGATCGCTTCGAGCAGTTCCAGGTTCGTCGGCCTGAAGATGTGACCGAACGTTTCGAGGCTCTCGACGACCAGCCGGGACGGCTGTGGTTCGACGGGTCCGTCGGCGTCAAGGGCGTGGAACGCCTCTTCGAGATCGCGGCTGTCCGGCTCGGAGCCGATGTAGACGTGCAGTGTACGGGTCATGGTACTGTGGAATGGAAGCGTTGGTTACCAGTCGCCACGCTTGTCCGGCGGCAGGGCTGCCCGCCACGCTTCGTAGAGTGGAGCCAGCCCGGGAAACTAGATTTCGTAGACGGTCGAACCGATATGGAGTTCGTGGGGGCCGTGGTGATCGTCGAACCGAATGACCGGGTGTTCGTCGCCGGCCACGCCGTAGTGAAACGCATATTTGATTCCCTCCGATGTGTGTCGGATGATGGGACCGATAGCACCCGCACCCGTGCTACCGTTCCGTCGTCGTAGGCCGTCGTCTCGTCACGAACGACCGTGACGTCACCCCCTCCGTGCGCACACGTTCGAGCACCGAGGTCGTTAATGTTAGGGTCGAAGCTAACAGTAGACGTGTATCGAGCAGGTGTCTGCCTCCCGAGTCAGTGTGTCACACAGCCGCTTTCGCGGGTCTGTGTCCGGCGCGCACAAAACCGTCTATCTCTTTTATCGAGAACACGTACCATAGAAGCGATGCCAGACCTCGAACTGTACGAACTGTCGGGCTGTCCCTACTGTGCGAAGGTGAAGAAGAAACTGGACGAACTCGGACTCGACTACGAGTCACACATGGTTCCCCGGAGCCACAGCGACCGCACCGAAGTGAAGGAGGTCAGCGGCCAGACCGGCGTGCCGGTGCTGATCGACAACGACAACGGCGTCGAGGGAATGCCGGAAAGCGACGACATCGTCGCGTACCTCGAAGAGACCTACGGCGACGGCGCGGCCTGATCGGCGGGACAGATTCTCTCCCGCGACGTATTTCACTCCCCCACGGATAGGGTGGGCTATGATCGGTCTGTCCGACGTGGAGGCGGCTCGCGAGCGGGTCGCGGAGACGGCACGGCACACGCCACTGGAGCATTCGCACACGTTCTCGGAGATGACGGGGGCCGACGTCCACCTGAAACTGGAGACCTTCCAGCGGACGGGGGCGTTCAAGATCCGGGGGGCGACCAACCGCATCGCGACCCTCGACGAGGCCCAACGCGAGGCGGGCGTGGTCACGGCGAGCGCGGGCAACCACGCCCAGGGGGTCGCGCTGGCGGCCTCGCGGATGGGTGTCGACGCGACGGTCGTCATGCCCGA
>JAHENO010000026.1 GCA_018609945.1 Haloarculaceae archaeon
AAGAAGGCCAGCCAGTGTTCGGGTTTCTTTACCGGGCAGGCCGACCCACAGACGGCGAGCCTCTTCCGTGGCTTCGGCGACGACTACGAGGCGACCAGGGACACGGCCCTGGCGGCGCTCGATGGCGTCTGTGAGGGCGACGACGACTGGGACAGCGCCGTGGCCGCGGCGAGCGGGGCCGTCGGTGCGGCCTACGACGAGTACTTCGAAACGCTGGAGGGGCTGGGCGTCAATCCGAAACCGGTCTGTTAACTCCGCGTCGACCCGCCGTCGACGGGCACGGCGGCGCCGGTGACGTAGCTCGCGCGTGGGCTGGCCAGGAAGGCGACCACGTCGCCCAGTTCTTCGGGATCGCCGATGCGGCCCAGGGGAACGTCGCTGCCCCAGTCCTCGTAGCCGGCCTCGTAGTCGGGATACTCGCCGCGGTCGACGCTGGCCTCGATGAGGTCCTCGATGCGACTCGTCTCGTGGGCGCCCGGCAGGACGGCGTTCGCCCGCACCTCGGGTGCGAACTCCCGGGCGACCGTCTTGATCAGGCCGATGACCGTCCGTCGGACGGCGTTCGAGAGCACCAGCCCGTCGATGACTTCCCGGACCGAACGGGAGGTGATGGCGACGACACTGCCGGCCTCGGAGTCGACGAGGTGCGGGTGGGTTTCCCGGAGCGTCCAGACGGCACTCATCACGAGCATGTCGTAGGCCTGGTACCAGTCCCGGTCGTCCTGGTCGAGGAAGGGACCGCTCGGGGGGCCGCCGGCGCTCGTGACCACGTGGTCGAGGCCGCCGAACGTCTCGACAGTCTCGGCGACGAACGCGGCGATGTGGTCGGGGTCAGTGATGTCGGCCTCGACTGCCAGCACGTCGCCAGTTCCGGCCGCGCGCAACTGCTCGCGCGCGTCGTCGAGATGTGCCTCCGTCCGGCCACAGACGGCCACGTCGGCGCCCTCGCGTGCGAGTGCCGTCGCGCTCGCCAGGCCGAGACCGCTCGACGCTGCGGTACACAGGGCTGCGTTCCCCTCGAGTGCCAGATCCATGTCCGACCGGAGCGTCGGACGGCGGACGCAAAAAACAGTCGCTACGGGAGCCGACCCGCGGCGGGGTCGCGGACTATCCGCCCCAGAAGTTGTCGCGGCTGCCGAGCTGGGGCGTTCCGTCTTCGTCCTGTGTGTCGGCGCGCTCGGGCGTCTCGGAGGCCTCCTCGACGACATCCTCGTCCTCGCCCTCCTTGGGGAGCCGTTCGAGTTCCTCGGCGCGGGCGTGGTTCGAGCGGACGTTCGTGATCTCGACGCGGGCGCGGGCGGGCGGCAGGACGCCATCGACCATCACGATGAACCCGTCGTCGGTGCGGCCGACGCCGGCGCCACTCTCGTGGATATCCTCGACCTCGACGACGATTTCCTCGCCCGGCTTGACCGGCTGGGACTTGAGGTCCTCGATGGGCTGGTTGTAGTGGTTGCACCACTCGGCGCCCCCGCGGTCGCCGTAGTGCTGGCACCCCATCCCCTCGATCCGCTCGGAAAAACTGGGGCACTCGTCCGCGAGTGGACAATCCGGCATGCCACGCTATACTCCGGGCGCGAATTAAACGCTTGCGCTCCCGTGCGGTTCGCGGTGTCGATTCACCCGGATCGCCGCAGCCTACCGGGGATGTCGTGCTGACGGCCGTCCCAGCCGACCGGCGTAGCGGTCGGCTCCAACCGGTCGACGGGACGGCCTACCGCCGCGTCCGCACGGCAGTACCGGTGATGTTGACCCAGAGCATCCCCTCGCGCATCTCCTCGTAGTCGAAGGACGCACCGACCACGGCGTCCGCGCCGCGCTCGCGTGCCTCCGCGCGGATGTCCGCGATTGCCTCGTCGCGGCCGGCCTCGATGCGCTTCTCGTAGGACTCGCTGCGTCCGCCGACCACATCGCGGATGCCGGCCGCGATGTCGCTGACGACGTTCGCGCCGATGACCGCCTCGCCGGAGACGACGCCCAGGTACTCGGTTGCGTCTCGTCCGTCGATGCCGTCGGTCGTCGTGACGGTGATCTCCGTCATGGTCGCGCTTCGAGCGGGGTGAAAATAAACCCGCGAGCGGCGTCGCAGGAACAGCGACACTGTCGGGGCCGCGACCCGACGCCAGACTGATTGCACGCCGCGCCGACCATCGAGTATGTACCGCTGTGGCTCGTGCGGGCGGGAGTATCCCGAGACGGCCGGGGCGCCCTGGCGCTGCGAGTGCGGACACGCCCTGGACTTCGCGGAGTCGCCAGCGCCGGCCGGGGCCACCCCATCCGAACTGGACCGGGACCGCGGCCTCTGGGCGTTCGAGGAGTTCCTGCCCGTCTCGCGGGGCGTCACGCTCGGCGAGGGGTGGACGCCGCTGGTCGCGGCACCCGGCTGGGACGCGACGTTCAAACTCGACTACCTGTTCCCGACCGGGAGCTTCAAGGACCGCGGCGCGGCGACGGTCGTCTCCCACGCCCTGGAGCTGGGCGTCGACCGCCTCGTCGAGGACTCCTCCGGCAACGCCGGACACGCCATCGCCACCTACGCCGCCCGGGCGGGACTCGACGCAGCCATCTACGCCCCGGCCGACGCCAAACCCGCGAAACTGCGGGCCATCGAGCGGACCGGTGCCGACCTCGTCCGGGTCGAGGGCGACCGCGGGGCCGTCACCGACGCCTGCCACGGAGCCGTCGCCGACGGCGAGGGATGGTACGCCAGCCACGCCTGGCAGCCCGCCTTCTTCGCCGGGACCGCCACCGTCGCGATGGAGATCGCGGCCCAGCGCGGGTGGACCGCCCCGGACGTCGTCGTGACGCCCGTCGGGCACGGGACGCTCCTGCTGGGCACCTATCGGGGCTTTCGCGCCCTGCAGGCGGCGGGCTGGATAGACGCGGTGCCGCGTCTCGTCGGCGTCCAGGCGGCGGGCGTGGCGCCGCTGGTCGCTGCCCGGCACGGACCGGCGGCTGCTGCCGGAGACAACGACGCAGCCGACGGCATCCAGATCGGCGAGCCGGCCCGGCGCGACCAGTTGCTCGCCGCCATCGAGCAGACTGGCGGCGACGCTGTCGCTGTCGACAGGGACGAGACCGAACGGGCACGCGACCGACTCGACCGGGCGGGCATCTCCGTCGAACCGACCTGTGCCGTCGGCCCCGCGGCGCTTGCGGACCTGCGCGAGCGCGGTCTCGTCGGGTCGGACGAGGACGTAGTCGTCCCGCTCACCGGCAGTGGACTGAAAGCGTAGCCGTCAAGCAATAGCCAAAACAGCCCCGTCAGGTACGGAAGCTCTCGCCGCAGCCACACTCGCTGACGACGTTGGGGTTCTCGACGTGGAAGCCGGCACCCTGGAGGCCGCCCTCGTAGGCGAGCCGCGAGCCCTCGATGTAGTTCATGCTCGCCGGGTCGACGAACACGCGCAGGCCGTGGTGTTCGGTGATAGTGTCTTCGTCGTCGGGTTCGTGGTCGAAGCGCATCCCGTACGAGAGGCCGGCACAGCCACCCTGCTGGACGAACAGCCGCAGTCCCCCGACGTCGACGTCCATCCCCTCGCCCTCCATCAGGGACAGCGCCTCCTCGGCGGCCCGCTCGGTGACTGCCACGGCGGCCCCGTCGGTCTCGCCGTCGCCGTCGGGGTCCCCGCCGGGGTCGGAGTGGTCCTGACTGGTGCTCATATCCGTGCCGACGTGGCCCACGCTGTTAACACTTTGCCACCGCAGGGGGTGTGCCGCGAACAGAGTAGGAGAGGCCGCCTACGCTTCGGGGCCGCGATGCATGGCAAGCGTCACCGACGTGTCCGCGGCCGGTTCCCACACGACGCGAACCACGTGGTCGGGCGGCACGCCCGAGAGGGGGAGCCTGTCGCCGGCGACGACCTGGGGAGGGTCCGATTCCGCGCTGGCCGTCCCGCCCAGGCGGTCCCACCGACCGGTTTCGACGCCCTGCCCCCGGACGAACAGGTTGTCCACTCCCACAGCGTCGCCACCCTCGTGGGTGATCTGGAGTTCCTGGCTGTCGGCGTCGTAGTCGAAGCCGAACGCGACCTGTGGCACAGACCGCGTGGCCCCCGACGAGTTACCCGAGGGCTGCTGGCCGCTGCTCGCACTCAGTCCGAGAACGTACGTCCCGAGGATCGCGCCGAGAAACGCCAGCAGCGACTCGCCGCCGTCGTCGGCCTGGACGACGACAGTCTTTCCGGTCCGGTCGACGCTGACGCGGTCGAGGACCTCCCGGTACCGCTCGACCGACGCGCCGTTGGAGAGGTTCTTCTGGACGAGTCCGATCGCGGCGTCGAGTACAGTCGCCACGTCCTCCGCGGCCCGCTCGCTCTCGGCACGCAGTGTGACCGCGAACGATTTCTCGCCGGTGAGCGACCCGTACCCGTACGTGAGGTCGCGAAACGCGGACACGTCGACCGGGCCGCCGGTCTCCTCTGGAATCTGTTCGGTCGGCACGTCGAACCCGAACCGGAGCAGTCCCGACTCCGCGGAGGTGTAGGCCTCGCGCACGTCGCCACCCACGGGGTCGCTGTCGCCTTCCTCGTCCCAGAGGTCGACGACCGTCTCGGCCGACGGCGCGTCGCCGACGACGAACACGCCCTCCGCCAGCGTGCTGGCCCCGAGCAGTGGCTCGCGGGCACTCTCGACGGTCAGAATCGTTCTGTCGCGGTACGTCGACGTCGAGACGCGGTCCCTATTACCTTGCCGAATCGCCTCGAAGAACGCCGACTCGCTCCAGTCCGATCACAGCACGGCACCCGCCGGTGACTGCCCGTCGAGGACGCCGAACGACAGCACCTTCCGGAGACTGCGGGGATCGAGGCCCACCTCGGTCTCGACCCCATCGAGGGCTGTCTCGAGCGTCGCCGGCGTTCCCGACACCCGGTCGGCGTACGGCGAGAGCGTCCGGTTGGCCGCCTCGCGAACCGCCTCGTCGTCGAGCATCCCGGCCACGTCGAACCCGGCGACGAACGTCGCCCCGTCCGGGACGAGTCCGACGCGGTCGAGTCCGGACGGCGCCGAGTCGCCGCCGAGTGGTCCCACGCAGCCGGCCAGACCGCCGAGGGCGCCGAGGACTGTGACCGTCGTCCCTGTCCGGAGGAGGGCGCGCCGCGTGAGTCTGCGGGGTGATGACGCCATACCTCGACTGAAAAGGACAAACGAGATAAAATATTGTCGCTCACTCGCCCTCGGAGAACCGGCGCTCGACGCTTTCGGCGTGAGCCTCCAGCCCTTCCGCGCGAGCGAGCGTCGTGATCGTCTCCCGCAGATCGCTCAGTCCCCCCTCCGAGATGCGCTGGACGGTCGTCGACCGGAGGAAGGTGTCGACGGAGAGACCGCCCACCAAGCGGGCCCGGCCACCAGTCGGGAGGACGTGGTTGGGGCCGCTGGCGTAGTCACCCGCCGCGACCGGCGAGTAGCCACCGAGGAATGCCGACCCGGCGCTGTCGACGCGGTCGAGCAACGCCTCGTCGTTCTCGGCGACGATCGTGAGGTGCTCGGCAGCGTACTCCTCGGCGAACAGCGCCGCCTCGCTCATCGACCGCGCGAGGAACACGCCGCTCGCGTCGTTTGCGAGCGCGCCCTCGATGACCTCCTGGCGCTCGCGCTGGCCGATCTGGCGGTCGATCGCCGCGACGATCGCCGCGGCCGTGTCCTCGTCGGCGGTCACCGCCACCACCGAGGCGTCGGTGTCGTGTTCGGCCTGGGCGAGCAGGTCGGCCGCGACGAGTTCGGGGTCGGCCGTGTCGTCGGCCACCACGAGGAGTTCGCTCGGCCCCG
>JAHENO010000027.1 GCA_018609945.1 Haloarculaceae archaeon
ACCTCGCGCCCGCCCGCGAGGTGGTCGACTGTGGCATCGACGACCTCGGGGGGGTCTCGCCGGTCACCGCCGACCACATCAACCCCGACTACGCGTGGCCAGCCCTCGACACCTTGGCGGACATCGCCGACCACGCGGGCGTGCCCTTGCGCGAGCGCCTGCCCGTCTACGAGCGGTACCTGCCGGCCGACTACAGGAGTGACACCTTCGACGGAACGCCCGCGGACCCGCCGGGCGGCAACCGGGCAGGGGGCGACGGCGGGGCAAGGGACGCCTGGCTCTCCGACCGCATCCGGGAGGCCCTCGCGGCGGACGACGCTGCGGGCCGGCACTACCGGGCCGTCCTCCACGAAGGCACGCCGCCGGCCTAGGTGAGTGGCGTGCCGTCGGCGCTCGGCCCGAGTTCCGGGCCGTGTGGCGTGTCCTCGGGGTCGATCCGGCGGCGCTCGGTGTAGTCCGTCGAGCGCTCGACCGGCACGCGCCCGATGGCCGTTATCATGTCGACGTACTCCTGGAAGGAGCGGTACTCGCCGAAGTCGCCGCCGGCACGTTTCGTGATCTCCTCCGAGAGGATAGTGCCCATGAAGTCGTCGGCACCGCAGGTGAGCATCTTCAGCCCCTGCGCGTCGCCGTACTTGACCCAGGAGGACTGGATGTGCTCGACGTTGTCGAGGAAGAGCCGCGAGACGGCGATCATGAGTTCGTCCTCGTGGCGGGTCGCGCCGCCCTCGATCATTCCCCGATCGTGCAGGGGCGTATCCGGATGGACGAACGAGAGCGGGACGAACTCGGTGATGTTGTCGGTGCGGTCCTGCAGGTCGCGGACCACTTTCAGGTGCTCGACCCGGTGGGCCTCGTTCTCGACGTGGCCGTACATGATGGTGGCGGTCATCGGCAGACCGACCGCGGCGGCGGCCTCCATGGCCTCGACCCACTCGGCCGTGCCGATCTTGCCCGGACAGATGACCGACCGCACCTCGTCGACGAGTATCTCGGCAGCGGTGCCAGGCACCGAGTCCAGCCCCGCGTCCTTCAACCGTCCGTACACTTCCTCGTAGGTCCAGTCGGTGCCGCGGCGGGCGTGGTAGGCCTCTTCGGGAGTCATCGAGTGAACGTGCACCCCGCCGACAGACATGGCCCGGATCTGATCGGAGTAGTTGCCCGGGTCGGTCTCGTACCGCCCAGGGGGCTTGTAGTTGAGGTCGCCGCGGTCACTCCTCTCCAGCAGTTCGCGGTGTTCCGAATCGAGGGCGAACGCCGGGTGGAGTCCGGAGACCGAGGTCACCTCGTAGATGCCGCGGTCCAGGGCCCGCTCGACGATCTCGCGGGACTCCCCGGGCGTTTTCGTGAATCCCGGGTGGTCGGTCTCGTTCTCGGTGAGGAACTGCTCCGAGCGGTCCTTGAAATTGCAGAACAGACAGCCCGTGTTGCACGCGGTGGTGACGTTGTTGTTCAGGTTGGCGACGAAGGTCACCTCGTCGCCGACCACCTCCGCACGCCGGCGGTCGGCGGCCTCCAGGACCTGCTCCTTGCGGTGGCGGTCGATGCCCTCGTGGTCGGTCCCGGTTGTGAGCAACTCGATGCCGTCGGCGACGGAGAGGCGGTCGCCGGCGCGAGCCTTCGCGAGGGCGTTCTCGAAGGCCTGGTCTGTGGCCGGACGCCGGGCGAAGTCGAACTCGCCGCGGGGGACGCCTGCCTCGGAGCGATCAGCCATTGTCGAACCCATCCACCGCCGGGATAAAAACTGACGGGTCCCGGTCCGGGTTGCCGGCCTCTCTGAAGCAACCCTTTTGAACCGTCCCGCCGGCAATCGAGACGATGACGAGCGTCAAGGACTTTCGCGTCGACGAGCCCGCGACCCCGACGGCGCTCGGGCGTGGCGCGTTCGTGTTCACCGACGACTACTCCGTCTTCGACTGGGGGAAGATGCCCGACCGGATTCCCGACAAGGGGGCGTCACTCTGTACGATGGGCGCGTTCAATTTCGAACTGCTCGAACGCCAGGGCGTCCCCACACACTACCGGGGAGTCGCCCTCGACGGCGAGGAGCGGTCACTGGCGGAGGCGCTGGAGGCTGGCGGCGCGCCACGCGAGATGGTGATCGATCTCGTCCAGGTGCCCGACCTCCCGTTCGAGGCCGGGACCTACGACTACGAGGCGTACCACGAGGCTGCGGGCTCGAACTACCTGGTACCCCTCGAAATCGTCTTTCGCAACCGCGTTCCCGTGGGTTCGAGTCTCCGCAGGCGGTCCGAGCCGGCCGATCACGGCCTCGCGCTCGAAGCGTGGCCGGACGAACCGGTCGACCTCCCCGAGCCGGTCGTCGAGTTTTCGACCAAGTACGAGGAGCAGGACCGCTACCTCGACCGCGCGGAGGCCGACAGTATCGCCGGCACGGCCGGGATCGACGCCCTGGAGTCCCTCGCCCGCGAGGTAAACCGTCTCGTCACGGAGCACGCGGCCGACGCAGGAATGGTCCACCAGGACGGCAAGATCGAGTGTCTCTACCACGACGGCGAGGTCAGGGTCGCGGACGTCGTCGGCACCTTCGACGAAAACCGCTTCTCCTACGACGGGCAGCAGGTCTCCAAGGAGGTGGTCCGCCAGTATCACAAGCGCACACAGCCCGAGTGGGTCGCCGCCGTCTCCGACGCCAAGGAGCGGGCCACGGAGGAGGGCATCGCAGACTGGAAGTCGCTCTGTGACCGCACGCCGGCGCCGCTCGACGAGGCTGTCATCCAGGCTACGCGGGACCTCTACTGTGCCGGGACGAACGCGTACATCCAGCGGCAGGTGTTCGACGCACCCCCGCTCGGTGTCGCGGTCGATCGGGTCTCGGATCTGTGACCCGTTTCGCGGTCACCGACCACAAGTGTTTTCGCCGCGCCGGCCGCTCTCCCGACCGATGCCCGGTTACACCGTCACCGTCACAGTCCGGCTCAAGCAGGGGGTGCTCGACCCGGAGGCCGAGACGACACAGCGCGCACTGGAACGGCTCGGGTTCGACCTGGAGGACCTGCGGTCGGCCGACCAGTTCGAACTCGACCTGACGGCCGAGGACGCGGAGGCCGCCCAGGAGCGTGCCGAGGAGATGACCGAGCGACTGCTCGCGAACCCGACCATCCACGACTACGAGGTCGCTGTCGACCCACGATGACCGTCGCTGTCCTGCAGTTCGGCGGCAGTAACTGCGACCGGGACACCGTCCGGGCGCTCGAACATCTGGGCGCAGACGCCCGGCTCGTCTGGCACGAGGACGGCCTGCCACCAGGTACGACGGGAATCGTCCTCCCCGGCGGCTTCTCGTACGGCGACTACCTCCGGGCCGGCGCGATGGCAGCCCGCTCGCCGGTCATGGAGGAGGTCCGGGAAGCCGTCGCGTCGGGCACGCCCGTGCTCGGGGTTTGCAACGGCGCACAGATCGGCTGCGAGGCCAGCCTCACGCCGGGTGCGTTCACCATCAACCGGAGCGCCCGTTTCCAGTGTGAGCACGTCCACGTCCGCGTCGAGAACGCCGACACCCGGTTTACGCGCCACTACGAGGAGGGCGACGTCCTCGAACTCCCGATCGCACACGGGGAGGGTCGTTTCGAGATGGACACCGAGGAACTGGAAACGCTGACCGCGCAAGACCGCATCCTCTTCCGGTACTGTGACGCCGACGGCGAGGTGACCTCGGACGCGAACCCGAACGGATCGAAGGACAACGTCGCGGGCGTCCTCGGTGAGGCGGACCACGTCGCCGTGTTGATGCCCCACCCGGAGCGGGCGACGTTGCCGGATATCGGATCCACCGACGGGCAGGACATCCTGCGCGGGTTCGCTGACCTGTAGCTCCCGGAGTTCGACAGGGGATAGGATGGGGAATGTGGGGCTGGAGCGTGTGACACTGCCGCCGTGTGGCGGCCCGGGTGCTCAGCCCTGGTCGATGCATCCACCGGGTCCTACTAATACCCGGGCCTACCGTGGTGAAAGTGAAAGTGGCAGGTTGCGGTGCTCTGCTCCACGAGGGTACTGGTCCGCCCACCGACGTCTATCTATCGACAGAGGCCGCGACAGACGATTGAATCCACGCCTCGTGGTTATCCCGGTCATAGATGATGAACTCCTCGTTGCCGATCTTCAACTCGTCGTATCGTTGCTGCTTTCCGTCGGCCACGCGATCGTCCGGCCCGTCCGCTACGTTCGAACTCATGAAGTATCACTGATGAGTGTCTCGAAGTGGATTTCATTCTTCGTTGCTAACGCAGTTGCGTTTGCGGTTTCGACGGTGACTGTCCGTTCCGCCCCGCCAATCGTGGACTCGCCGGTTGCCGGGATTGCGCCGCTGGCGACGAGTGCACCACCACCGGGCGACCGGTTGCGTCTCGTGGGCATGTCACGTCTATAGACGAATCCCCACCCCTTTGTATCGCGCAACTTGAACTGACTCAAGCCCGCCCTGAGAGGAGTCAAGCCCGGCTTGAAACCATCCCTTTCTGCCAATTCTTGAATAGGAGCTGGCTCACAGAGTTCGGCAAAATCACGGTGGCCTAACCGGGAGTGCCACATTCAGATTAGGGCACGTGTGTCTGGTGGGAGCCACTCACCGTGCGAGTGGCATCGAGTACGTCCGCTCACGTTCGACGACGGCTTCCCACGTCCGCTCGCACGCACAGCTCACTTGCTCGAAGACAGCGGCCTCTTGCCGGAGGTCGAAGTCCTTGATGGCTCGCTGGACGCGGTCGTCGCAGTCGCCGCAGTTGTGCGGGCCGCGGTCCGAGCCGTGGCCGACGGGGTCCGAGACAACGATGACGTCCTCGTCGGCAGTCGATTCGAGGACGTCCGCGACGCTCCAGAGCCAGGGTGGCCGGTATCCGTCCGCGTGGAACAGGTCCTCGACCATCGTGTGTCGCTGGACGTTACAGGGGTTCATCGAGACGGTGTGACAGCCCGCCACGTCGGCACAGCGCCCGATCGAGCGCTTCATGTCCGCGATTGCTTCGGATTCGGAGAGGAACGGCGGTTTCATCAGGAGGTAGGCCTTGACCCCTGCCCCGGCCTCGCGGGCGTCGGCAGCGGCGCGCTCGAACTCCGCAAAGCCGAAGTACTTGTTCACGCAGTCGCGGCGCACCCGGTCGGTCGCCGTCTCCAGACCCACCGCTACATCGGTCGCAAGGCCGCGGTCGGTGAAATCGGCGATCTTCTCGCGGTCCACGAAGTCGGGAAGCGACTCGACGACGATGCGGTCGCGGTCGGCGAACGTCTCTGCGATTGACTGGCGGGTCTCCACTGGAATCTCCCGCTCGTCGAGGAACGACCCCGAGGTGTAGATTTTCACCTGTCCTGCCGGGTCCTCGGCGTTTTCGCGTTCGTGGTCGAGACACGTCTGGACCTGCGTCATCAGGTCCTCGTGGGCGACGGTCCCGCCCTCGACGCTCTCGGCGACGTAGCCACACATGGTACAGCCGCCGGCACGGGCCCACCGGCACCCGCCGGTGTTGAGGATGATCGTCAGCGAATCGTAGACCCCGTCGGGCGTGTTGTCCTCGTCGAGCCAGACCCGCGTCGGTTCGCGGGGGTCGTAGGTCCGGTCTTTCCGGGCGCGTATCTCCCGCATCGCCTGGTTGTGGGCGTCCATCCCACGCCCCTGCTCGTAGACCTCCGGGCTCGGTTTGCTCATACTGGGTCTCCGGCCGTCCGGGCGTATATCGCCTTCGTTGGCGGGCGATCATTCGGATTCGAAACCCTCCGCCAGGCGGGTTCGGCACCGGACCAGGTCGGTGTCGCGTCGGCGCCAGTCACTTCCGCTCGGTCGGCGTGGAACACCGCATACAGAGCACGTGCTCGGCGACCCAGTTGACGTCGTTCGATCCGCAGTCGGGACACCGATAGGTCGCGTTGCTGTACTCGGTCGTTCCCCGCGGGGCAGCGAGATACCCGTCCTCGACGACCGACTCTACCAGCGCCGGGAACCGCTGTCGCTTGGTCCGGACTCTGTTTGCGAGAAACTGCCCGTGTGCCGTCGGATCGGAGCCGTGGAGGTCGTCCCACGCGATGGCGATTTCACCGTTTGCCCTGCTCCGCGCGACCTGCTGTAGCGGCGTCGCTGCCGCACGGAAGAGCGGTGTCGTGGCCCAGTACTGCGGGTCCTCGACCGACGCGGCGGCTTCGCGGTACGCCTCCGCAGCCACGTGGTAGGCCTCCTCCGTCCCATCCAGTCCGCCGGCGAGTCTGGCGTCCGCGATCATCTCCTGCAGGCACGCCCGCTGTGCGGGATGGTCGAGTGCTGTCTGCAGGTCGGCTGCGACGGCAGCCCCCTCCGAGCCTCTGTTTTCGGCTCGGTCCGGGCGGCCGGCGACACGATAGCAGAGCGCACTCGTCACGAGATGCTGGAGTCCTTCGCCGACCCATCCCTTCTCGTCGGCGTCGAAGGGTCCCTGATCCGGCCGCGGGTTCGCGAGCGTTTGCCAGGCTGCCCGCGTGTACGCGTTTCCCGCCGTTTCGTAGGCGCGGTCGGCGAGAGCGGCCACTGCTTTCTCGTAGTGGTCGCCGTCCGTCGTGCTCATGTCACCGTTCAGGGTCCCAGCGGTAACAGACGTTCGTTGTCGGAGGCCCCTTGTCCCGAGCGCCGAGTGCTCCGGGTTCGGTGCTCCCGAGGGGACCGGGTGGTGTATGCCCGCCGAAACCCGCCGTTCGACATCTTCCCGCCGTGCCAGCCCATCGCGTGGAGCGGCGAACCGACGGACACAAACACGACTCCTCTGTCTGACACCTATTCGAGGAGGACTCGATCGGTGAGCCAGCAGCCGTCCAGTTCCCCGTCTCGGTCCTTCGAGAGCCCGAAGTGATACGTCACGGTCCGCCCGCCGGGGCCGGTCAGTGTCACTCGCTGTTCGGCACGGCTCCCGTCGCGTTCCATCGGCCCGGCCGTCGCCTCGACGTGATCCACCATCGAGCTGTACTGTGGCCCCCTGACCATCCGTACGAAACGGTCGAACGGCCCCGTCGACCGGCGGTTCGAGGGTGAGGCGAAGTTGTAGGCCAGCCCGATTCCCGCGTTCTCGAACGGGTCGTCGTTCGTGGCCAGGCCCTCGAGCTGGAGTGCGACGACTTCCTCGGGGCCGTAGGACTGGTCCGGCGTCGGCAGATTCGCGATCGGATACTCCTGTGGCATTCAGTCGGACGTAGTGGTTCCCGGCGTATCCACATTTCGGCAAGCCGGAAGAGCCCGATTTAGGTCTCCTCGACGTGTCGCACCCGACTCGCAATCCCCCGGGTGCTCTCGGCCATCTCGGGGCCTGACATCTCCGCGCGGCCGACGGCGAAGGCACTGGGTCCCTCGATGACAACCTCGTCGCCGACCCGGATGGAGTCGTCGGCGTCGACGACGCCCGGCGCGAGGACCGACCCGTGGGGGACGAACGCGTCGATCTCGACACGTTTCGTGGGCGCGTCGCTGTCGACCCACCGGCGCGCGCCCGCCAGCGTCAGCGAGAGCAGGCCGTACTCGGGGACGAGAGCGGCCAGTTGTTCGCCGTCGGCGTCGTGGGCCCGGAGCTTCGGGTAGCGGCTCTCGACGCGCAACTCCTCGAAGAGCGCGTCCCCGGCGCCGTCACCGAATTGGTAGTCAGCGATCGCTCGCAGGGTATTGTGCTGGCGCTCGCGTTTTCCGTACTTCAGTTCGGTCGAGAGTGTCGACGCCAGGTTCGACAGGGAGTCGCCCGTCGTCGGGTGGTCGCGAACGGTGTACTCGAAGTCGAGATCCAGCCGTTCCTCGACGGTCTCACAGATCTCGCGGTATCCCTCGTCGGGGACGTGTGCGACGATCCGGGGATAGCCGTTTCGCCGGAGGTAGGCTTCGAGGACGTCCGCGACGAACTCGATTTCGGAGGCGCTCCAGTGGCCAGTGACGGCGGCGTCGTAGTGCTGGGCCGGGTACGTGAGTTCGAGTTCCTGGGGAACGACGCCGATCGGTGAGGTCATCGAGACCGTGTGGGCGCGAAACTGGATCGCGTCGTGGAACTGCCCGTGGCTCTGTGACTCGCTGTAGGGCTTGCGCGCCGAGCACGGCACCAGCACCAGCGGGTTGTCGAACCGGCAGCGGTACCGGCCGGTGACGCGCTCGGCGAACCGCTGAATCTCCACCCGCCGGAGAGTGTCGTCGCTCGTGGCGGCCATCTCCGCGCGACGCAACACGGGCGTGCGCTGTTCGAGATAGCCGTACTGCTGGTCGAGGCGGCGGAACACCCCCGTGAGCCACTGTTCGTGCCGGGCCTGTCCCTCGATGTAGTCGCGCAACCGCCCCGAGCGGATCCGCTCGCGAACGGTCCCCAGAGCCGCCCGCAGGGCGTTGACGTTGTGGGTTTCGCAGGCTTCGCGGTCGAACGTCTCTACGGACTGCTGGCAGGCCGGGCAGGCACACGGAAGGTCGGTGAGGTCTTCGAGGAAGTACTCCCCGTCGGCGGCGAGATAGCGTCCCTGAGTCCCCTTCACCACGGCGAGGTCGGTGTCGACGAGGTCGACGCCAGCGTACGCCAGCGTGGCGACGTTGGCGGGCGTGGCCACACCGGGAAGGTGCAGCGCGGTGTCCGCGGGGATGGCCTCGCGCGTCCGAACGACGGCGGTGACGAACGCCCGCGCGTGCCCCGCGAGTTCCTGGGCGTTCGAGAGGACGTACGCGTCGGCGTTCGCAGCCGTCGCGTCGGCAGCGGTGTCCGGCGCGACGACGGCCGCACTCGGATACTCGACGTCCGGATACTCCACGGCGAAGGCCTCGCTGACCTCCCCGGGAGTCCCGCCGGGGAACGCCCGGTGGGGCAGTACGGTCAGTGCCGACTCGTCGCCGTCGGGTACCTCGCGCTCTTCGGGCCACAGGCTGCCCGCGTCCGCGAGCACGTCGTCGACGAGCGCGGGTGTCCACAGGGGCTCTGACAGGCGGAGTTCCCCGATGCGTGCCGCCCCGTCACGCGAGTGGACCTCGAAGTAGTCGGTCATGCAACCGGGTCTGGGGCCGCTGAGTAACTATCTTCGCTTTTCGCCCGCCCCCGAGTCGGCCAGCAGTGCCGAGGTCACTGCGAGAGGTCCTCGACGGTCACACGCTCCGGGACCGTCGCAAGCGCTGACTGAGGCCAATCGCGGTGTCGGAACGTGAACGTTACGTCGGGGTTCGCCTCGACCAGCCGCCGGATACCCTCTGCTGCCGCGTCGAGTGCCTGGTAGTCGCGCCGCTCGGGCAACTGGGCAGTCAGCGGGTAGACGTCCGAGAGTGCGGGAGGAACCGGTCCGAAGGGCGGGCAGACCCGCCAGTGTTCGTCGTATTCGTCGGTCCCACTGGTGTCACCGTCGGTCAGCACCACCGACCCGGCGGGGTCGAGCCGTGCCAGGCGCTGGTGGTGGCGGCGGACCTCGGGCCGGCGGGCGCTCTCGGCCGAGAGGTAAAAGAAGGCGTCCTTCGAGACGGGGTCGGTCCGTTCGAGCCACTCGCTCTCGGCGAGCAGCCGCCGGTAGCCATCGAGCAGTGCCGGGTGAGCGCGGGCGCGCGTCTCGACCAGTTCGAGCAGGTTGCCGCCGGACAGCGCCTGCCGGACGCGGCGCATCTCCGCGAACGAGACGTGGAGGTTGTGTTCGGCCAGCAGACGATGCCGGCGCTCGTCGTGGCCGTCCCGGATGTTCGCCGGCGTCAGTTCGGTGCAAACCGGACACGAGCAGGGGAACTCCGAGAGGTCGGCCAGGTGTTCGGTGCCGCGAACGGTGAGGTACCGGTCGTCGCGGGCATACAGCGCGTACGCGGCGGAGTCGAACAGGTCACACCCCATCGCGACGGCAAACGCGAACATCATCGGATGCCCCGCGCCGAACAGGTGGACGGGAGCGGCCTCGCCCAGACCCCGCTTGGCCGCAACGACCACTTCGGCGACATCCGCGAAGCGGTATTCGTTGAGCAGCGGCACGACCGCACCGATGGGAAAGACGTCGAGGCCCGTCGCGGCGGCTTCGCCGCCGGCCCGCTCGCGCAGGTCGGGGTACGTCGAACCCTGGACGGGAGCCGTGACGAGCATCTCGCCGGTTTCGACCCCGGTGGCCTGGTCGAGGCGTTCGCGGGTGGTCGTCCACTCCCGCTGGGCCTGTTCGCGGTCGGCGTCCGGCGGCGTCGGGATGTCGACCGGGGTCCCGATGTCCGAGCCGATGTCGCGCTGAAACCGAAGTATCTCCGGCGTCGTGACGTCGATGTCGCCGTACTCCGCGAGTTGAAAGGAGCCCGAGTCAGTCATGACCGCCCCGTCGAACCCCAGCAGGTCGTGTATGCCTCTGTCGAGCGCCGGCTCGCGGAGTTCCGCGCTCCCATGGAGGATGTAGCTGTTCGTGATCAGAATCTCGGCGCCGAGGTCGGCAAGTCGTGCGGGCGGAACGGTCTGGACGTGGGGATTGACCACAGGCAGCAGGGCAGGTGTGTCGACGGTGACGCCGCGGCGCGGGACGGTCAGTTCCCCGAGGCGGCCGCGGGCGTCGTACTCGCGGACCTCGAAGACGCCGGACATCACCCCTCACCAGGTCCGACTTCTCCTGCCGTGGGTTCCTCGAACAGTGCGTAGTAGACGACGGCGAAGGCCGTCCGGCCGTCCCGGAGGTCGTCGTCTCGGGCCCGTCCGAGCAGCCCCTCGAGCGTCGCCGTCTCGACATCGATAGTCTCGTCCTCGTCAAGGTCCTGTCCCGCAGTGTCAGTGCAGCCACGGGCCACGTAGTAGTGAAAGACGGCGTCGGAGAATCCGTTGGCCGGCTCGACAGTCGTCATCCGTTCGAGCGTTCCCGCCTCGTAGCCGGTCTCTTCTCGGAGTTCGCGCCGTGCCGCCCGGTCGAGGTCTTCGTCCGATTCGACGCTTCCAGCCGGGATGGCCCGGTTCCGCCGCCTCACCGCGTGGCGCCACTCGTCGATGACGACCACCTCGCCGTCGTCGGTAAACGGGAGGACGACGACGGTCTCGCTCTCGGAGAGGTAGTCGAAGGCCGCGCGCTCGCCGCCCGGGAGCCGGATCTCCTCCGAGACGATGTCGAAGCCCTCACACGTGTAGGCGAGTTCCTGTTCGACCGTCTCCCATCGACCCGTCATCGTCGCGGATTCGGGCTGTCGCGTAAAAACGTCCACGATGCGCCGGTGGTGGCCTCGGCCCTCGCGGGAGACGCGGTAGCCAGTGCGGCCACGCAATTGGCTGCCGACACGCACTCGGAAGGCCGGAACGAGCCGGCAGACGCGGATCGACCGCTACGACCGCTGTGAGATGCAGTGGTACCGAAAAGGTCCGTGTGGTTCCCGATCAGTTGTAGCTTTCCTGGAGGTTGTCGGCCTCGGTCTGATAGTCCTCCGTCAGAGCCAGCACGTCCTCGATCTGGTCCTCGAACGCATTGGCGTGTGATGGTGGATCGTTGGCGATATCATCCAAGTTCCGTACCGTGTCATACAGCGTATCGGCCGCTCTGCTGGCCGTTTTCTCTGCGGTGTAATACTCTCCGTTGTCTGCCTTCGTACGGGCGGCGTCGAGTTTCTCGCGTGCCGACTGGATCGTCGACAGCGCGTCGTGGAGTTGTTCCAGCACAGTCATCTCGTGTTCGAACTGGGTCTGTTTTTCCTCGTATTCGTCCACGCCAATGGCTTCGGTGCTGTCGGTGGCTTCGGGTTCGATGCCGGTGATAATCTCCAGGGGGTCGCTCGCGTTTTCGACAGCCCGATCTAGTGCGTCCAGTTGGGCCTTCACGGTTTCCTTGTCGGCGTCATCATCGATGGCGTCGTAGGTCTCTGCGACTGCCTCGTGACCCTCGATGAGCCACGCCTGGAGATCGGTCGCCTGTGTCAGGAACCGGTGCATCTCGCCCAGCGATTCGATCGTCTGGGTCTGTTCGGCCGTCACTGCCGCTTGCCGTGCTTCGTTTATCGACGTCTGAACGTCGGACAGTTTCAGCAGAACCGACCGGTCGTCGAACTCGTCGGTGTCTGCCGAGATATCGGTCAGGTCGCTCGAAACGCCGCCGGTGTAGAGGTACACGGCGTCCTTGAACCTGTTCTGGGCAGTATGGATCTTGTCG
>JAHENO010000028.1 GCA_018609945.1 Haloarculaceae archaeon
ATTACACGAGTACCAGGCAAAGGAGGTGTTCGCCGAGGCCGGCATCCCGACGCCGGCGTCGGAACTGGCCGCGACTGTCGAGGAGGCGGTCGCTGCCGCCGAGTCGGTCGGCTATCCCTGTGCCATCAAGGCCCAGGTCCACGTCGGCGGCCGCGGGAAGGCGGGTGGCATCGAACTGGTCGAGGGCGCGGCCGAGGCCCGGGAGGCGGCAGAGTCGATCATCGGGATGGACCTCAAGGGCTACCGCGTCGACCGCGTACTCGTCGAGGCCGCCGTCGACTTCACGAACGAACTGTACGTCGGCGTGACGATGGACCGCGGGGCCAGCCGGCCCGTCGCCATGGTTTCGACGCGGGGGGGCGTGAACATCGAGGAGGTCGCAGCCGAGGACCCCGACGCCATCGCCCGCGAGCACGTCGACCCCGCCTTTGGCATGCACCCATACCAGGCGCGCAAGGCCGTCTACGACGCGGGCGTCGACCGGACCGTCGCGGGGGACGTGGCCTCTATCCTGGGGACGCTGTACGATCTCTGGGACGAGCGGGACGGCAGCGACGCGGAGATCAACCCGCTGATGGTCACCGCCGACGGCGAGGTGGTCGCGGCCGACGCCGTCCTGAACATCGACGACGACGCGCTCTTCCGCCAGCCCGACCTCGCAGAGATGGAAGAGGAAGCCGCCGAAGACGACCTCGAGGCCAAGGCCAACGAGTACGGCTTCGACTACGTCCGTCTCTCCGGGAACGTCGGCATCATCGGCAACGGCGCCGGACTGGTGATGACGACGCTCGATTTGGTCGATCACTACGGCGGCACGCCGGCGAATTTCCTCGACATCGGCGGTGGCGCCAAGGCCGAACGGGTCACTAACGCTCTGGATATGGTCTTCTCGGACGAGAACGTCGACGCGGTCGTGTTCAACATCTTCGGCGGCATCACCCGCGGGGACGAGGTCGCCAACGGCATCAACGACGCCCTCGACCAGTTCGAGGCGATTCCCAAACCCATCATCGTCCGCCTCGCGGGCACCAAGTCAAAGGAGGGCATGGAGATTCTGAATACCGATCTCGTGCAGGTCGAGCCCACGCTGGAGGAGGCCGTCCAGGCGGCTGTCGCGGCCGCGCAGGAGGTGCCACAATGAGCGTGCTCGTCGACGACGACACCCGCGTGGTCGTCCAGGGTATTACAGGTGGGGAAGGGAAGTTCCACACCGAACAGATGCTCGACTACGGCACCAACGTCGTCGCAGGCGCAGTGCCGGGCAAAGGCGGCCAAGAGGTCGCCGGCGTCCCGGTCTACGACACCGTCGACCGTGCCGCCCGCGAGGAAGACGCCGACGCCTCCGTCGTCTTCGTCCCGCCGGCCTTCGCCGCGGACGCCCTGTTCGAGGCGCTGGACGCGCCGCTCGATCTGGTGGTCGCCATCACCGAGGGTATCCCCACCCAGGATATGGCCCGGGTCAAGCGCGCAGAGAGCGAGACGGACACGCACCTCGTCGGCCCGAACTGCCCCGGCGTCATCACTCCCGGCGAAGCCAAACTGGGCATCCTGCCGGGTAACATCTTCTCCTCGGGTAACGTCGGACTGGTCTCGCGGTCGGGGACCCTCACCTACCAGATCGTCGACAACCTCACGAACCGGGGCCTCGGGCAGTCGACTGCCATCGGCATCGGCGGCGACCCCATCATCGGGACGGACTTCATCGACGCCCTCGAACTGTTCGAGGCCGACACAGACACTCACGCCGTGGTGATGTGTGGCGAAATCGGCGGCGAGGACGAGGAGGAGGCCGCCAGGTTCATCGGCGAGTACATGGACACGCCGGTCGCGGGCTTCATCGCCGGCCGGACAGCGCCGCCGGGCAAGCGGATGGGACATGCCGGCGCCATCGTCTCCGGGTCGGGCACCGGGACCGCCGAGTCGAAGATCCGGGCGCTGGAAGGCGTCGGTGTTCCCGTCGGTGACACGCCCGAGGAAGTCGCCGACCACGTCGAGGACGTGTTGTAACCCGCCCGTCCGTTGTCCATCCGGGCACACCGCCCGGCGACGGTTCGAACTCGACACGACTCTTGGCCGACTACAATTGGTAGAACCCGGATACGACTGTCACCGGACACCGCCGGGTTCACTCTCACGATCGGGCGGACCGACGGACGCACCTAGCCAATTCGGTCCATTCTTTTTATCCGATGTGGACTAAGGGTGGACGAATTCAGTGATCATCAGCATTCCTGCGGAGACGCCACCCGAGGAGAATCGCGTCGCGCTGATCCCACCAGTCGCGGAAGCACTCCTGAAGGCCGGCCACGAGGTCGTCGTCGAGGCGGGTGCCGGCGAGGCCGCACACTGGAGTGACGATCAGTACGAAGCAGTGGGCTGTGAGGTTCTCGGGGACCGTGACTCCGTGTTCGAGCGTGGCGACATCGTCTTCCACGTTCGCGGTCCCGGCACCGTCGAGAGTGAGATGTACCCCTACCGGGACGGCCAGGTCGCGGTCGGGCTGTTCGCTCCCTACGAGATTGCCGAGGAGACGCTCGCCGAACTGGCAGCACGGAACCTGAGCGTGTTCTCGCTGGAACTGATGCCCCGGATCAGCCGCGCACAGAGCATGGACGCGCTGTCCTCGCAGGCCAGCATCGCCGGGTACAAGGCGGTCCTGATGGCAGCAGCGGAGTCTCCCAAGATGTTCCCGATGGAGATGACCGCGGCCGGAACCATCCAACCCGCAGAGGTGTTCGTGATCGGTGCCGGTGTGGCCGGTCTCAAGGCCATCGCGACAGCCGAACGGCTCGGTGCCTCGACGCGGGGCTACGACATCCGACTCGAGGTCAAGCGGGAGGTCGAGAGCCTTGGTGCGGAGTTCGTCGAACTGGACCTGGAGACCGAAGGCTCCGGCGACGAGGAGGGCTACGCCCAGGAGATGGACGAGGAGTTCTACGCCGAGCAACGCAGGCAGATGCAACAGGTCGTGCCCGAATCGGACGTCCTCATCACGACGGCGGCCATTCCCGGCGCTCCGGCGCCGGAACTCGTTTCGACGGCGATGCTCGAGCAGATGGATTCCGGTTCGGTCGTGGTCGACCTCTCGGCGCCGACCGGGGGAAACTGCGAACCGACCGAGGCCGGCGAGACCATCCACCACGACGGGGTCACCATCTTCGGCCCGACGAATCTCCCCTCCCGTGTCAGCCACACCGCCAGCCAGCAGTACGCCAACAATCTCAGGAACTTCCTCGAGAACCTCCTGACTGACGGGGAACTCGACATCGATCTCACGGACGAAATCGTCGATTCGACGCTACTGGTTCACGACGGCACTGTTCGCAATCCACACATCGAGGACGACAGCGACGATGACGACCACTCGGACACGAACACGGATGACTCTGGAACTGACGACCTGTGAGACAGGACCGACACGGACCCGGAAGAGTAGACAGATGTCCGATGCAAAGACCCCGATCATTCGACCGACACGGGTCCCGTCTCCGGGGGTGATCGCATGGCGCTGATAGAGAACCTGACGCTGTTCGTGCTGGCAGCGTTCGTCGGTTACGAGATCATCACGAAGATTCCGACCAACCTGCATACGCCACTGATGTCCGGTGCCAACGCCATCTCCGGAATCACGCTGCTGGGGTCGGTCGTGGTTGCCGGCTCCGGGTCGACGACGCTGGCGACGGTTCTTGGCTTCGTCGCGGTCGTCATGGCGACGATCAACGTCGTCGGCGGCTACCTCGTGAGTCACTTCATGCTCGCCCAGTTCAGCCAGGGAGGGAGAGACTGATGGCGGGCGTGCTCGGTGGGCTGCCCGACTCGGTGCTCCAGTTCACGTATCTGGTCGCGAGCGTCCTGTTCATCCAGGGACTCAGGGACATGACCCACCCGCGGACGGCCACGCGCGGGAACGCGACCTCGGCGGCCGGGATGTTCCTGGCGGTCGTCGTGACGGTCCTGTGGTTCGAGATCCTCTCCCCGGTGGTCCTGGCTGCCGGACTGCTCGTCGGGGGTACCGTGGGTGTCTGGCTCGCGGTCACAGTCGAGACGACGGAGATGCCACAGCTGGTCGGACTGTTCAACGGGTTCGGCGGCGGCGCGTCGGCGCTGGTCGCCGGTGCCGAACTGATCGACGTGCTGGGATCGAGCACCCAACTTTCGATCGGCCTGACGACGACGGCCGCGATCGCCGGCATCATCGGGTCGGTGACGTTCTGGGGGAGTCTCGTCGCCGCGGGGAAACTCCACGGCGTGGTGGGCGACTCGCCGGTCAGCCCGAACGCGGGCCACGCGCTGAAGGCGCTG
This sequence comes from Haloarculaceae archaeon, assembly GCA_018609945.1. Taxonomy (GTDB): domain Archaea; phylum Halobacteriota; class Halobacteria; order Halobacteriales; family Haloarculaceae; genus SW-9-67-25. Next base: position 4,303 of record JAHENO010000028.1, read on the forward strand.
TTCCTCCTGCTGTCAGTCCTCGCAGGACTCCTCCTGATCGTCCGGCCGGACATCTTCGGGCAGGTGCCTGTGACTTCGTGGATTCCCTCCTACTGGGTGCTGGTCGCGGCCGCGTCGGTGCTCGGCGTGTTCCTCGTCGTTCCCATCGGGGGCGCGGACATGCCGGTCGTCATCGCCCTGTTGAACTCCTACTCGGGACTGGCTGCCGCGACGACCGGGTTCGTATTGAACAACACCGTCCTCATCATCGCCGGCACGCTGGTCGGTGCCTCCGGTCTCATCCTCACTGTCATCATGTGCGAGTCGATGAACCGCTCGCTGCGGAATGTCCTGTTCGGCGGTCTCGGCGGCGAGACGGAAAGCGAGGAGATGGACGATATCTACGAGGGACAGATCACCGAGACGTCCCCGGAAGAGGTCGTGATGCTCATGGAGACCGCCCAGCGGGTCGTCATCGTGCCCGGCTACGGGATGGCCGTCGCGCAGGCACAGCACGCCGTCGCGGAACTCGTCGAACTTCTGGACGAGGACGGCGTCGACGTGGAGTTCGGCATCCATCCCGTCGCGGGCCGGATGCCCGGCCACATGAACGCGCTGCTGGCCGAGGCCGACGTGCCCTACGAGAAGATGCGGGAACTCGAGGAAGTCAACCCCACCTTCTCGCAGACTGACCTCGTGATCGTTACGGGCGCGAACGACGTCGTGAACCCGAAGGCCAACACCGACGACTCCAGCCCCATCGCCGGGATGCCAGTCCTGAACGTCTCGGAGGCGCGCTCGGTCGTCGTCAACAAGCGGAGTCTCAGCCCCGGCTTTTCGGGCATCCCGAACCCGCTGTTCGCCAAGGACAACACCAGCATGCTCTTTGGCGACGCCAAGGAGTCGATGCAGGCCCTGGTCAATCAGTACAAAGAGGCAACGTCGTAGCTTTCACTGTTTTGCCGTGGTCGCGAAGGGCCGTCGAGAAAACAGATTCATACCCCAGGAGTGAGTTCGGTCGCGTAGTCAGAGGCCGGGAAGCGACGGGACGGGACCGATAGTGACAGGACACGTGCAATGAGCACCATACGCGAGACTGTCGACGGGTTACGCGGGCAGGGCCGCGGCTGGACGCTGCTGGCCGTGGCAGTCGGGTGGCTGTTCATCAACGGCTTCCGCGTGCTGTTGCCGGCCGTGCTCCCGCAGGTGAAAGCCGACTTCGCGGTGTCGAACGCGAGCGCCGGCTTCGCGCTGACGGTGCTGTGGCTCCTGTACGCCAGCATGCAGTTTCCCGCTGGCATCGCGGCCGACCGCGTCGGCGAACGCCGGCTCCTCGTCGGGGGTGCGGCCCTCGCTGCTGTCAGCTTCGGGGCGTTCTACCTTGCACCAGTCTTCGCCCTGTTTCTGGGGGCGTGTGCGCTCTTCGGTGTGGGTGCCGGACTGTTCGGAACGCCGCGCGACATGTTCCTCTCGCGGACCTACCCCGACACGGACAGCACGGCCTACGGACTCACCTTCGCCGCCGGGAGCCTCGGCGCGGCCGCGCTCCCCTACGTCGCGACGACCATCGCAACGCGGTGGGGGTGGCGCCTCTCGGTCGTCTGGCTGGTCCCACTCCTGCTGGCTGTCGCCGCCGCGCTGTGGTGGGTCGGCCCGCCGACAGCGACGGCCGCCGGGACGGACCGCCTCTCGGCGCGCGAGACCGCCCGGCGGACGCTCGGGGCACTCTCGAACCGGTCGGTGTTGCTGTCCAGCGGCGTGTTCTTTCCGTTCGTGTTCACCTACCAGGCGCTCCTCTCGTTCCTGCCCACCTACCTCGTGGAACTGAAGGGGCTGGACCAGAGCTTCGCAGCGCTCCTGTTCGGGTTGCTGTTTGTCGTGAGTGCGATAACACAGCCCATGGCGGGCCACGCTGCAGACCAGTACGGCGAGCACCGGACCATCCTCGCGCTGATCGTTCTCTCGACGGTCACTGTGGCGGTCCTGCCAGCACTGGAGGGGCGAGTTGTCCTGGCCGGGCTGGTTCCACTGCTTGGCATCCGGGTGGCCATCGGTCCACTCCTGAGTGCGTTCATGGTGCGGGAACTCCCGGCGTCGGTCCAGGGTACCGGCTGGGGGCTGTTGCGGACGCTGTTTTTCGGCCTGGGCGCGACCGGCTCGACGGTCATCGGCGTCTTCGGTGACGCCGGGCGCTTCGACGCCGGGTTCCTGCTGCTGGCTGCACTGACCGGGATTACGGCAGTGTTCTGGGCGGCGATCCCGCGCGCCGACCGGGCGTAGCGGGATTTCCCACACTCCTCGCCAGGTCCTGTCGCCCCGACGGGTGCGGTCGGTGACGGTGCATTCAAACGCGCGGCCCGCCTCCCACCGGCCGTGACACGGACCTACGACCACGACATCGAGGTGCGGTACCGCGACCTCGACCCGCGCAAGCACGTCAACCACGCTGTCTACGTTTCGTATCTCGAACAGGCCAAGTGCGGGTTCTTCCTCGACGTCCTCGACACCTCGCTGGCCGACGCACCCACAGCCGTCCGGGCGCTCGAACTCGACTACCGCGCGCCGATCCATCCGGACCGCACGGTCTGCGTCTCGCTGGGACCGATCGAGGCCGGCGAGACCAGTTACACCATCGACTACGAGATCGTCGACGGCGACGACGTCGTTGCGACGGCACGGACTGTCTCGGTCCTGCTCGACGACGACGGGTCCCCGCGACCCCTCCCCGATGCGTGGCGGGAGGGGCTGGCCCCGTACGCCAGTGACGACAGTGCCAGCACCACCGACGCCTAGATGGTGTCGTCCGGGTCGTGCTCGCTGGCCATCCGGGCGGCTTCCCTTGCGTACCGATCCCGTGTCTCCTCGTCGGTGACGGGGGAGAGGTTGTCCGGCGACACCTCGAGGCCAGCCGAGGTTCCCCGCGCCTCGCCCGTAAAACTCGTCAGCGCCCGCTCCTTGCGGAAAGCCCGCGCCCCGTCGGCAGTCGCGTAGGTGAGGATGATGAGGTTCTGCTCGTCGTCCGAGTAGGTTCGCTCGACCAGCCAGACGCGTACCTCGTCGGTCATCTGCCGGTACCAGCGTCTCTACGGGTGAAAGCGTGTCGACCGTCCGCCAGATTGTCACGCTCTGCACACCTGATCGCAGGACGGACGCCCAACCCAACGCCCGTACTGGGCGGATTCGAACCGTTCACGCCGGGAATCGGGGGTGTAAACGTTCCGATGCAGTTTTAAGAACAGACAGCGAATCTACGGAATATGCCACACATCTGTCGGGACTGCAAGCGAACCTTCGGGACACAACTCGAGCTCGATCTCCACCGGGACAACTGCGACGCCGGCCAGCTTTTCTGTGACGAGTGCGGTGAGCGGTTCACCGAAGGAGCGGCTACCGAGGACGGGTGGCACTACCGGTGTCCCACCGACGACTGTGACGGGAGCGGCATCGGCGAGGACATTCACAAGGTACCGGACGCCCGCCTGGAAGTTCCCTGACCACGGTCCCGTTGTCTTCGTGTTCGACGCCGAGTCCTCCAGCGTGGGCTCCCGGTTCGACAGACCGTGTCAGTGCGTGTCAAATCACCAGACGGCGCCGTTCTGACCCACACGGAGTATCGAAATGGTTTTATGAATAACCGCGCAACTACACCGATAGAGCGCCTCTGCGCGTGAGACAATCATGAGTGAGGACAAACCACACCAGAACCTGGCCATCATCGGCCACGTCGACCACGGGAAGAGCACACTCGTCGGGCGACTCCTGTACGAGACCGAGAACGTACCGGAGCACGTCATCGAGCAGTACAAGGAAGAGGCAGAAGAGAAGGGCAAGGGCGGCTTCGAGTTCGCCTACGTGATGGACAACCTCGCCGAGGAG
>JAHENO010000029.1 GCA_018609945.1 Haloarculaceae archaeon
CCCTCCTCGATGTAGCCGACGGCGTCCTCGACGAGCACCGGTCGGTAGTCCCGGAGGCCGGCACTGCCGGCCGTGTGGAGGACACAGACGTTGGCAAGCGTCCCGCAGAACACCAGATCGCGGATGTTCCGGGCCGAGAGCCAGCCGTCGAGTTCGGTTCCCTGGAAGGCGTCGTAGGTGTGTTTCTCGACGACGTGGTCCTCCTCGCGGACGTCGAGCCCGTCGACGATCTCGGCCTCCCAGGACCCTGCGAGGACGTGTTCGCCCCAGCGTGCGAACTCGTCGTAGTAGTGGGCGTCCTCGAACTGCTCGGGCGGGTGGACGTCCTGGGTGTAGACGACCTGAACGCCGGCCTCGCGTGCCCGTGCGACCAGGTCGGCGCAGGGCTCGATGGCCTCCTCGCTCGGGGGCGCGTACAGGCTCCCGTCGGGGTGACAGAACCCGTTTTGCATGTCCACGACCACGAGTGCGGTGGCTGCCGAATCGAACTCCATATCCGTTGAATACGGACTGGCCGACAAACAATCTTTCTGAAGAGAATTGTTCTTCATATCCGCCGACCGGACGGCCGGCAGGCGGAGGCGGACGACTTTTGCCGGCGGAGACACTGGTAGGGGTATGCGCTGGGGCGCCCTCGCGGTCGTCGCGTGCGTCCTCGTGGCCGGGTGTGCGGCCCCGTTCACCGTCCCGAGTAACGGCGGTGCCGGTACTGGCGGCGACGCCGGGGACAGCACCACCGGCAGCAGTGACGGGGACAGTGCTACCGGGGAGAGTGCGGCGACCGGGACGCCGGAGGGTGGAGCGACGCCGGTCATCCACGAGGAGCGCCCCGACCCCGACGCCGACGTGATCGGATGGGAGAGCGGCTACTGGCACGACGACCCCGTGGCAGTCGACGCCTCGGACGGCCTCAACGGAAGCGAGCGCCGAGCCGTCGTCGCCCGTGCGATGGCCCGCGTCGAGGTCATCCGGAACCTGGAGTTCGAGAAGACGGTGACAGTAACCGTCCTGAACCGGTCGGAGATAGGCGACGAGGTCGGGGACAGCACGCCCGGCGAGACGCTCGAACGTTTCGACAACGCCAAGTTCCGGGCACTGTTCCTGATCGGGAACGACGAGAACGCCATCGGCGTCCAAGAGGAGAACCGCAACCGGACGGTCGCCGGTTTCTACAGCCCCGCCCGGGAAGCTATCGTACTCGCTTCGGATTCGCCGTCGCCGCAACTGGACGGCGAGCGGACGCTGGCACACGAACTGGTCCACGCCCTCCAGGACCAGCACTTCGAGCTCTCGGTGTCCGAGACGCCACGGACCCGCGACGCGTACAACGGTCGCAACGGGCTGATCGAAGGTGACGCGAGGGCCGTCGAAGCGGCGTACGTCGACCGGTGCGGCACGACCTGGTCGTGTCTGGCCGAGACACTCGGCGGTGGCGAGAGCGAAAACAGCGAGGGGTCGTCGGTCCACCTCGGCCTGTACGTCATCTCGTTTTTCCCCTACAGCGACGGCCCGGGGTTCGTCGAATCGTTGCGCGACGGCGACGACTGGAGCAGCGTCAACGACGCCTACGCCGACCCACCACGGAGCAGTGCCGAGGTCATCTTCCCCGAGACGTACGGTACCTTCGAGCGGGTCGACGTCGAGTTGCGCGACCGGACGAAGGGCGGGTGGGAACGCGTCCGGCCCGCCGGCCGACCCGACTACGGCGTCCTCGGGCCGTCGGCGCTGACCGCGATGTTCGCCTACACCCTCTACGACGAGTACAACCGGAGTGCCGTCGTCAGCAGGGGGGCGTTCCTGAACATGGACGAGGGCGGCGTCGACACCACCGACCCCTTCGAGTACGCCCTCGATCCGGTCCGGGGCTGGCAGGGCGACCGGCTGCACGTCTACGAGCGAGACGGCCGGACTGCGTACGTCTGGCGGCTCGTCTGGGAGTCGCCGGCGGCGGCCGAGCAGTTCGTCGACCGCTATCGCGCGCTGGTCGATCACTGGGGCGGCACGCCGGTCGGCGATGGCGTCTACCGCATCGAGAGCGACAGCCCATTCACCGGTGCCGTGGCCATCGACGTCGAGGGGGACACCGTGACCGTGGTCGGCGCGCCGGACCGACGAACGCTCGGTGAGGTCCGCCGGGGAGTGGGATGAAACGGGCCCTCCTGTGTGCCCTGCTGGTCGTCCTCGCAGGGTGTACGATCCCGGCGGCCGATTCGAAGACCGAGCCCGGGACCGACAGGCTGGGCTGGGAGAACGGCTACCGGTACGACGACCCCGTGGTGGTCGACGCCTCGGACGGCCTCAACGCGAGCGAGCGCGAGGCAGTCCTCAGCCGCCAGATGGCCCGGCTCGAACGCATGCGGAACCTCGAGTTCGAGAAGTCCGTCGAGATGCGCGTCGTCACGAGGGCGTCCTACCGACGCAACCGCACCGGCGGGTCGCCGGGTGGCGAGTGGAACGACCAGGTCTGGGAGGGGCTCTTCCTGGTCGGCGAGGACACCACCACCGCGGAGGCGTTCAATAGCACGCTCGGGAGTTCGGTGCTGGGCTTCTACCGCGCGGGCTCCGACGAGGTGGTCATCGTCAGCGACCGGGACGACCCGATGGTCGACCGAGGGACGCTCGTCCACGAACTGGTCCACGCTCTCCAGGACCAGCAGTTCGGCCTCGACGACGCGCCCGACACCCAGGACCGCCAGCTGGCGCGCAACAGCGTCGTCGAGGGCGAGGCGAACCTGCTGGAGGCCCGCTACGAGCGTCGGTGCGGGGACGAGTGGGACTGCATCGAGTCAGCACCCACCGGCGGCGGTGTCGCCAGCGACGTCAACCGCGGCGTCCTGCTGGTCGTTCTCGCACCCTACACGCAGGGCCCGGAATTCGTCGCGGAGATCCAGCGCCGGGGCGGGTGGGCCGCCGTCGACGACCTCCACCGCGAGTACCCGGCCAGCACGAAACAGATACTGGACCCCGACCGGTACCCCGGCGAGACGCCCGTGGACGTGACCGTCCCCGACCGGTCGGACGGGGAGTGGCAGCGGTTCGACCACGACCCCGTCGCGGACACCGTGGGGCCGGCCTCCATCCACGCCATGTTCGTCCAGAACGGGATCGGCGCGAGCGAGGTCGAGCGGTACAGCTACGCCCACCCGGCCGCGACCGGCTGGACCGGCGACTCGCTGGTCCCCTACCGGAACGGCGACCGCTTCGGCTACGTCTGGGAGACGGCCTGGGAGTCGGAGGCGGAGGCCCGCGAGTTCGCTGAGGCTTACCGCAGACTGCTCGAATCGGAGGGTGCGGAGTTTCGCGACGGCGGTGTGGCCGTCGTCCCCGACCCCAGTCCCTTCGACGACGCCTTCCGGGTCACCCGGGAGGGCAACCGCGTCCGCGTGGTCAACGCGCCCACGGTCGCGGAACTGCCCGCGGTCCACCCGCAGTGAGCCGCCAGCGAGGGACCTGTTTCGGGTCTGCAGACGAATCCTCTCCACAGAGCGCTTCTGAAAGAACAATATTTTCATTGGCGGTAGCCGAGGGTCGTGTATGGCAGAGTTCGACATCGTCGGTCAGGAGGCGATCGCGTCGGGCGACGCGACGGACGCGTACTTCGACCGGACGGTCGAGAGCCTCGAGCACGCGGGCAGGAACCCTCACGTCGTCGCGGAGGTCACGCTGGACCAGTTCCCGACCGGGGAGTGGCACCTGTTTGCGGGCCTGAAAGACGCCGCACACCTGCTGGCGGGTCGTGACGTCGACGTCGACGCCCTCGAGGAGGGGCGGCTGTTCGACGGCGGTCCGGTCATGCGGATCGAAGGGCGATACCTGGAGTTTTGCCGGCTGGAGACCGCCCTCCTGGGGTTTCTCTCGCACGCGACGGGCGTGGCCACGCGGGCCCTGGAGGTCCGCCGGGCCGGCCCGGACTCGCTGGTGTTGAGTTTCGGTACCCGGCACGTCCACCCCTCGATCGCGGCGATGGTCGAGCGGTCGGCGCTGATCGGCGGCCTCGACGGCATCTCGAACGTCGCCGCCGGCGAGGTCATCGGCCGCGAGGCCGGCGGGACGATGCCCCACGCGCTGGTCATCTGTTTCGGCCGGGGCAACCAGGAGGCCGCCTGGCAGGCCTTCGACGAGGCCGTCGCCGACGACGTGCCGCGGGTGGCGCTGTGTGACACCTACGACGACGAAGTGGAGGAGACCCTGCGGGCCGCCGAGGCGGTCGAGGATCTCGACAGCGTCCGCATCGACACCACCTCCTCCCGGCGGGGCGATTTCAGGCACATCCTCCGGGAGATACGGTGGAAACTGGACGCCCGCGGCCACGAGGACGTCGGTCTCTTCGCGAGTGGCGGCATCGGTCCGGAAGCTATCCGCGAATTGCGCGACGTGGCCGACGGCTTCGGCGTCGGCGGCTACGTCAGCAACGCCGATCCCGTCGACTTCGCGCTGGACATCGTCGCGGTCGAGGGCGAACTGGCGGCCAAGCGTGGCAAACTCGACGGCCGGAAACAGGTCTACCGGACGCCGGACGGCGCACACCACGTCGGCCTGGCCGGCCGCGAGGGGCCCGCCGGGGGCGAGCCGCTCTTGCAGCCGCTGCTCCGTGACGGCGAACTCGTCCGGGAGTTCGACATCGACGCCGCCGCCGAGCGGGCCGCCGTCGAGGCCGAGACGGTCGGCTTCGGAACCGACCTCGCGTGACCGACGAAAAGTAACGGTTATAGGCCGGGCAAACGGACCCTCGGGACATGCAACGGCGAGCAGCGGCGGTCTATTTCGTGCTCTTCGTCCTCGTCGGGGCCGGGGCGTACGGGTTCATCCAGGTCGGCATGAGCGAACCGACGGTCGACCTCGACGGGCCCACCTACGCCGAAGGCGACGAACTGACGGTCGGTGACCGCACCTACACGGTCGACGCAATCGAGACCGAGGAGGGCGACGTCGCACAGTACGCCGGCGAGGTCGACCTCGTCCGGTTCAACGAATCGAACCGCGAGACCGCCACGCTCGAGAACGACTCCACGGTGACCTTCGACGGCAGCGAGTACCGCGTCGTCGCGGGCGACGGGTCGTTCACCCTCGTCGAGGAGCAGAACGTCTCGGCCATCCTGGCAGACGACCCCGACGTCGAGGACGAGACCGTTACCCGCGACGGCGAGGAGTTCGTCGTCTACCGCGAGGACCAGTCGATCGAACCCCTCTCGGAGTACCTCCCCGAACCCGACCGGATCGAGTTCTCGGTCGGTGACTCCTTCGAGTACGAGGCCGAAAACGTCACGGCCACCGTGGATGGCGTCTCGGCCGACGGCGTGCGCCTCTCCTGGGCCGCGCCCGGCAACGAGACGGTCACGGTCAGTGCCGGGGAGAACCAGACCCTGAACGGCGTCGAGTACTTCGCACACTTCCCGGGCGAGAACCGGGTCCAGATCCTCCGGACCGACCAGCACTACGGCACGTACGTCGGTGAACTCGGCGCCATCGAGTACTGGAACGAGCGGCAGAACGGCGTCTGGGGCGTCGTCATCCTCAGCTTCATCACCGGCGTCGTCCTGGTCGCGACGGCCTACCTGCCCGTCAAGGGCTGACGGCGGTCAGTACCGTACTGACCGCTGTCACGACGGCCCGTGTCGGTCGCTTCCGTCGGCGGTTCCCGACAGCGGCCAGTGTCAGTCGCTGTCGGCGGCGGCGAGCAGGATGGTGTTGGTGACGAGGGTGTCGATGGCGCGTCTGAGGCGTTCGGTGACTGCCTGGTCGGAGATGCCGAACTCCTCTGCGATGTCCTGGGTCGAGGTCCGCCTGGGCAGCGAGTAGTAGCCCTTCTCGACGGCATAGGTGAGCGTGTCACGCTGCGGGGTCGTCAGCCCGTACCACGGCCCCGCGTCGGGCCTGGTCGGATTGTAGATGCGTCTGATGTCGATGGGGATATCCGCCTCGAAGCAGGCCTCCTGAAAGTCGGAGAGTGCCTGGTGAGACGGAAACCGGAGCTCGAACATCCACCTGTCCGACCCGCCCGAGGCCTCGAGAACGTACCCACCCAGCGACGAAAGCCGATCCAGGAAGGTGTCGTCACTGATCTCCCAGTCCAGTGCGTACAGCGTCTCTCCGTCGTGTGTGTTGACGACGTGGATCTCCGACACCGCAGGGTGGTCCCGAACCTTCGTTTCGAAGGCCCCACCGTCCGGCCCGAACAGCCGGAAGAACGGCACCGACCGGTCACCCAGGGGCACCATCGTCTCCAGACTGACCGTCGTGTCACCCTCCGTGGACAGGATTCGCCCCAGCTGAAATTCCGCCGCCGGAAGGGACAGTTCGACGATGACACTCATTATTGCTCATAGATGGACAACCCGGTTAAATCCTCGCTGTGGGTTCGTCGTCCGCCGATATTGTAGCATGGCAGACCATGCTATTCGGTACTCATATCCGGCTGGCACCCACAGGACTGGTATGGAGATGACCAGAACGGTCACCGGAGAGACTGTCGGTCACCGGAAGGCTTTCGCCGACCCACGGCGGTTCGACGCGAGGCGGCGGTCCGGAGCGGACAGATGAGTGACGACTCGGCGGCGGACGCGGTCACGACATCGACGGAGTTCGAGGCTGCGCTCGGACGGATCCTCACTGCAGCCGAACGGAACGATATCAATCCACGGGGGAGTTGGGTGTACGACAACGAGGACGAGTCGCTCGCCAACTGGGAAGTCGAGATTTACGAGCTAGAGTAACGGCCGAGAGCGGTCAAGATCGGGGCTCGTAGACCAGCCAGGCGAGGCCAACGCCGATGGCGATCATGGCCACGACACCGACGAGCTGGATAGCCGACGCCAGCGGGTCGTTGCTGTACGCCCAGGGTGTCCCGGCGAGCGTTCCGAGCGCGGTCACCACCAGAAACGCGCCCACGAGCACCCCGAGCACCTCCAGTTTGTCCGTGACTCCGAGCAGTCCCATGTTCGGCCCGATGCCCCTCGCCGTTGTAAATGGCGCGATTCGACGCCTGCGTCGTTTCGCCACTCTGCGGGTCGCTCACGGGCCGGGAGGGATTTGAACCCCCGACCATCTGGTTAAAAGCCAGACGCTCTGCCTAACTGAGCTACCGGCCCTCTGCCCGAAGTCGGGTTGTTGTGGGCTAAGTCCTTACGATTGGTCGGCCAGCGACCCTGCGAGCGTTTCGCCGACGATCCCGCCGGGCTGGCGGTCCTCGAGCGAGGCCCGGCGCCGGAGTTCGCAGTACACCTCGGGCGGGAGTTCGAGCGTCATCTCCCCGAGCGTGACGCCCTGGCTCGCGAGCGCGCGCTCGACGTCCGCGCCCTCGTTGACCGCGCTGGCCGCCGACCGCACCTCCCGGACGGTCAATCCGTGGTCGAGGGTTGCCCACGCGAGGTGGAGGCGGGCAGTGCCGTCGACGCGCGCGATGTGCTTGGCGGCCGTGGGCGCGATCTCGCCGCGTGCGACGTGTCTGCGTATCGACTGGGGCAAATCGTGGACCCGGGACCACTTCCTGATGAACGGAACCGTCACGCCCTCGCCCGCGCGCTCGGCGGCCGCCTTGTACGAGCCTTCACCCCGGACGAGCGCCGCACACGCGGCCGCGCCCCGGAGCATCAGGACGTTGTCGTCGGCGCCGGCCGTGTTCTCCGCGAAGGCCGCGACGGTCTCGGCTGCGAGTTCGAGGCTCTCCGGGTCGTCGGGGTCGAACGCGACCGCACGCTCGGCGTGATCGCCGGTCAGCGACGGATCGCCACGGATGACCGGTGCGCCGACCGGTGACTCGCGGTCCGTGGGCGGGGGTGTCTCACTCCCGTCGTCACTCATCGGTTGCTCTACGACGGGCGGAACCAAAAGCCCCCGGTCCAGTCACTCCTCGTCCTCGCGGCGCTCGGAGAGGTACTCCCAGACCTCCGCACAGCCACACCCGTCCGCGAGGTCGTCCAGGTGGTTCCGCGCCTCGTCGGCGTCCTGGGTGTCTGAGGGCGCCGTCATCTGTCTCTCCTGTGGCTCTCGCGGGGACCGGCTACGACTGATCCGACGGCCGCCACGTCCCTGTCTGCCATCGTTTCCGCTAGCCGTTTCCGTCTGATAAGCCCGCCCTCACCTGTAAACGCTTCCCGGACTCCCGTATACAGGCAACAAATTCCGCTACTTCCAGGGAGAAGCGCACGCTCAGCGGGCAGACCCGAAATGCCGACCCGAGAGCCGGAAAGATCGACCGATTTCTGTCGCGGGACGCGTCACCGACGGACTGGAGTTCATATACAGAACTTGAGAATACGGCTCGTTCGAACGCAAGGAAGAAAAACGACGGGTCGAGAGCGCCGCATAAATTTTTATCTCTATTCTGAGCCGATTATAAAATGTCGAAACGCGATGGTGAAATGTCGGCATCAGCACGAAAGATTCGGAAAACGAACCGAAATAGAGCTAGCAGTCGACCCCTTATATTGTCGACGCCGTCCAACCGAGTATCGAGGAGACCCATCGTGTCGAGCGTGTCCCCGTACGAGTCCGAACGCGGCGCCACGTCCCGACAGTCGGTCGACAGCGCAGACCTGCAGACGCAGTTCCGTCCGGCAGTCCGTTGCGCCGGATTCTGGACGGCGGTCCTGCTGCCGTTCGTCCTGGTGACACTGCTGGCCAGCGGGGCCATCGTCGAGTGGCCGTTCGTCGCCGGCGGCCTCCTGGCGGTGAACCTCGCCGGCCTCGTCATCGGGCGCGAGTACAAGCGGTAAGACGCGCTCCCGGTGGGTGTCTCCTCACGCACAGCCAGCCACCGAATCGCCACCCGACCTGCGCCGGCGGGCGCTCGCCACGCCCGCCGGCACACACGTCTTCGAGTCCACGGGGCCTGTGCCCCGCCGCGTTTCCGTGGCTCCGCGGTTGCGGGCTCCCATGGCTCCGCAAACGCGGGCCGTTTCCCTGACTTTCAAACGTGATCGGGCAGCCAGGACGCCGCATGCCCGAACCTACACACCTGATCGCGGGAACGTGCACGACCACCTTCGACGGGACGGGCCGTGACCGCCGCCAGCACGGCGAGGTGCTCGTCATCGTGAAGCCCGACGGGACGACGCTCGTCCACGACGCGGCCGGCTACCAGCCCGTCGCGTGGCTCACCCGTCCCGAGTCGGTGACCGTCGGGACCGACACCGTGACCGCCGTCGACGGCGACGAGCGACTGTCGGTCGAACTCCACGAGACACACGTCCGCGGGCAGTACCCCACGACAGACGCCGGCGTTCCGGTCGGGGACTGTGACTGCGGGGCGCAGTTGATCCGGGCCCGCGGCGCCGTCAGCTGTCCCGGGTGTGGCGACCGCTACGGCCTGCCGGCGGGCGCGGCGGTCGTCGACGAGACCTGCAGCGAGTGTGGCCTGCCCCGCGTCCGCGTCGAGCGGGGGAAAACGTTCGTCGTCTGTCTGGACCGGCACTGCGAGTCGCTGGACGACCGGGTCCGCGCGGCCTTCGACCGGGAGTGGGACTGTCCCGACTGCGGGGCGGATCTGCGCGTCCTGCGTCGCGGGGGGCTCATCCTCGGTTGCGACCGCTATCCCGACTGCGAGACCGGGTTCGCCTTCCCCGAGGGCGTCCACGACGGCGCCTGTGCGTGTGGACTGCCCGCCTTCGAATCGTCGTCGGGCCACCGTTGCCTGGACGCCGGGTGCGAGGCGGGCGGGTGACCTCCTCTCCGCGAACGCGGACGCTACGCGTGCGAGAGCAGGTGCTCGCGGAGGTCCCCCGGCGAGGACGCCACGTAGTCGGCACCGCTCCGGTCGCCCTCGCGGACGTCGCCGTGTCTGAACCCGACGACGTGCATCCCGGCCCGCCGTGCCGCCTCGATGCCGTGGCCGGAGTCCTCGACGGCCGCGGCCGCCGCCGGGTCGACGCCGAGCAGGTCGGCCGCGTGCCGGTAGACGTGGGGGTCCGGTTTGCCGGGTCCCTCGATATCGTCCGCGCTGACGACCTCGTCGAACGCGAGGTCGAACCGGTCGCAGACGATGTCGATCCAGCGGTGCGGAGACGAGGAGACGAGCGCGACGGCGACGCCCCGGTCGCGGAGCGTCCCGACGAGGGCGCGAGCGCCCTCGAAGGCCGCGACCGACTCGCCGTAGATTTCCCTGGCGGTCTCCTCGTACCACTCGAGGTACGCGTCGTAGTCCATCGCCACCCGGTAGCGGTCGGACAGGTCGTCGTAGATGTCGCGGTAGTTCATGCCCGTGGTCTCGGTGAGCGGGACGGTCTCGTCGGGGACCAGAGCCGGGAAGAGGTCGTCGCGCTCCCGGGGGATCCAGTAGTCCTCCGAGTCGACGAGGACCCCGTCCATGTCGAAACAGACCGCGTCCATGCGCCCCCAACGGGACTGCCGCGGGAGAGGGTTGTGGTTCCGGGCGGACGGCGAGGACGGAGGCACCGACACCACAGGGGATATGAACTGCGCGCGCAGACACCGAGACATGGAGGCGACATACGACGGCGGCGTCGTCCGCGCGGGTCGGGCGGGACGCGAGCAGTTCTACGACGCCCGCGGATACGGCCGGCCCGTCGACGGCGACGTCCACCTCGCGCCCGTCGAGGCGGCCCACCTCCTGTTCCGGGGCGACCTCGACGCGGTCGTCGACGACGGGGGAAACCGGCTGGAGTTCCGTGGCTTTCTCGCCTCGGCGGCCGTCTCCGAGGTCGCCTTCTTCGTCTACAAGGACCTCCGCGACCGCGGGTTCTACCTCTCGCCGACCCGCGACAGCGGAGAGGGGGACGCGGCGGTCGATTTCGCCGTCTACCCGCGGGGCAAGGGCCCGTGGGACGACGAGGTCGCCTACCGCGTCCGTGCGGTCGACGAGCGCGCCGACGTCCCGGCGGCGACGCTCTCGGGGCTCGCGGGCGGCGCCGAGGGGACGGGCGTGCTGGCCGTCGTCGACGAGGAGAGCGAACTCACATACTTCGCCGTCGAGGCACCGACGCTGACCGGGTCGTCGTACGACGACGTCCCGGGCGTGACCGGCGAACTGGTCGCCGACCGCGTCCTGGTCTGGGAGCCGCCGGAGACGCTCCACGGGCGGGCCTTCTACGGCCAGCGGCTCGCCGACGACGGCGCAGTCCAGCTGTCGCTCGTCGAGGCCGCGTCCCTCGCCGGTCGGGGGCGCCTGGAACTGGCCGGTCGGACCGACGCCGAGCGGACGCTCGTGGACCGCGGACGCGAGGTAGAGGGCGAGCGGTTCGACCGCCGGCTGCGGGTCTACGACGCGTTGCGGACCGCGGGCATCGTCCCCAAGACCGGATACAAGTTCGGCGCGGACTTCCGGACCTACGCACACGTCGACAGTGTCTCGGATCTGGGTCACTCCGAGCGGCTGGTGCGGGTACTCCCTGCCGACCACACGTTCGCGCCGCGGGACCTCGCGCTGGACGTCCGGCTCGCCCACGGCGTCCGCAAGGAGATGACCGTCGCGCTGGTCGACGGGGGCGTCGAGTGGCTCTCGGTGACACGGCTGACGCCCTGAGAGAGCAATCCTTTTTTGTGGACCGGCGTAGCGACAGGTGTGTACCGCCTGCAGTCAGTCAGCGAGGGAATACGCCAGTCGGCGTCGCCCGCCCTGGTCGAGGCGTTCGCGCTCGTCACGGAGCTGGGTGGCGTCGCCTTCCTCGTCGTCCTCCTCTCGGTACTGTACTGGGTGGACGAGCGGGAGACGACGGGGACGGTCATCGGCTACGCGCTCGTGGCGCTCGCGGTCACGCTCGCCCTGAAGACGGCGTTCGCGCTGCCCCGCCCGCCGGCGTCGCTGCGGGCAGTCGCGGTCGAACCCGGCTCGTACGGGTTCCCCAGCGGCCACGCGATCGCCGCGACTGTCGTCTACGGGGGGCTGGTGCTCGCCCGCGACAGGCTCGGGGACCCCCGCGTAACGGTGCCCGCTGTCGTTCTCGTCGCGCTCGTCGGCCTCTCCCGGGTCGTGATCGGCGTCCACTACCTGGGTGACGTCCTCGTCGGCCACGCCGTCGGCCTGGCCCTGCTGGCCGGCCTGTGGTGGGGCGTCGGCCACCGCGCGGACCGGGCCTGTCTCGTAGCTGCCGGCGTCGCCGCAGTCGGGGTCGGTCTCACGGGCGCCAGTTCCGACTCGTTGCTGGCGCTCGGGGGCAGCCTCGGCGGCGCGGCCGCGTTCCGGACCGTGGACACGGCGACGCTGTCCGCACCCGGCCGGGCCGAGGCGCTCGCCCTCGTCGTCGTCGGCCTCCCGGTCGCCGGGGGACTCTACTGGCTGGCCTCGACGGCGGGGCTCGCGCCGGTGGCCGTCATCGGAAACGCGGCGCTCGTCGCGACCGTCGTCGCGCTCCCGGTCGCGCTCCAGGGCCGGGTGGCTGCGTCGCTGTCGACCGGGTGAGACGGGCAGTCGTCGGCCGTTCAGGCCAGCAGATCCGGCAGGTCGTTGACGCTCTCGACGACGGCAGCGGCGCCCGCCGATTCGAATTTCCGGCGGCCGGCCTCGCCGGTCAGGCCACCGGTGAGCACGCCGACGCCGTGGTAGGTTCGCTCGTCGGCCTCGTCGGCGTTGACCGCAGTCCGGACGTCGTCGAGCGTATCGCCGGCGAAGGCCACCCTGTCGGCCCCGAAGCGCTTGGCCAGCGTCACGAGCGCGCCCGGGTCGGGTTTGCCGCCGGCCCAGTCCTCCATCGTGAACCGGCACTCCTCGGGAACGTCCAGCCCGGCCCGCGCCAGCGCGATGTCGGCCTCGGCGGCCGGCCGGCCCGTGAGCACGCCGACGTCGAACCGCCGGGTCAGGGCCTCGACGGTCTCCGACTCGACGAGGACGGGTTCGTCGTGGATGTACCCCGGCACGTCGAGGTCGGGTTCGCCGCCCTCAAGTTCGCGGTAGAGGTCGTTCCCGAGGTAGAGTTGCTGGAAGACGTCCCGGAGGCGGTCGCGGTCCCAGCGCGCGAGAACGCGCTCCCGTGCGGCGGGCGTGAGTTCCTCGCCGACGACGGTCCGCGCCGCCGAGAGCCCACCCCCCATCCCTGCGACTGCGTCGGTGAACTGCGCCACCGAATACTCCATCCCCTCGCGGCACGCGAGCAGATACAGCGCCACGGCGTCGGTGACGTCCCAGTCGTTGTTGAACCCGCCGGCGTCCTTGAACTGCTGGACGTCCGCCTTCGGGAGGGTGTCCCCGTAGACCTGGTCGACGGACTCGACGACTGCACGCCGGTAGGAGTCGGCCACGTCGACGAGCACGCCGTCGACGTCGAGCACGACCGCGTCGACGTTCATCAGGTGAGGAAACGTGGTCGGCGTTCAAGGCGGTTGCGACTCGGCAGCGAACAGCGTGGTGCCGGGGAGCGTCTCGGGTTCGGCCGGGACCGCCGGCTCCTCGGCGCCCAGCGTCGTAAACAGGAAGCGCGCGTCGACGTCGCGTGCGATGTCGCGGACGGGCCGGTGGAGTTCGGGCGGGAGGTTCCGCGCGAAGAGTGCGTCCGCGCCCGCGTACACCCGGCGGTCGGGATCGGTGGCGTCGTCGCGCACGAACCGGACGCCGTCGGGCACCCACCGCTCGTGGACGTCGGTGGCGGTCACCGACACGCCCCGGTCGACGAGGGCAGTCGCGATTTCCGGCCGGTGTCCGACGCCCACCTCGACGACGCGGTCGAACCGCGCCAGGCGGGCGGCGAGGCAGGTCGTGGTGTCTGTTCCCACGCGAGATTTTTATGGACCGGTCCCGCATATTGGTTTGCATGCACGTCGACATCGTGCCGGTCGGCGAAGTCGACGCCGTCGTCAAGCGGGAAGCATCCAGTGCACTCCGGGCGATCTACGAGTCACAGGTGACCGTTCACGACGCCCGACCGGTCCCTGCGGGCTCGTACGACTCGAGCCGCGATCAGTACCGTGCCGAGGAGTTCATCGACCTCGCGAAACGAGTCGGTGACGGCGAGAAGAACATCGCCATCACCCCCAAGGACCTCTTCTACCACCGCCGCAACTACGTCTTCGGCCTGGCGTACCTCGGGGGCAACGGATCGGTCATCTCGACGTACCGGCTGCGGACCTCCTCGGACGGGGGATTCTCGAACCGGTCGGCCGACGATATCTTCTCCGACCGCGTCCGCAAGGAAGTCATCCACGAGGTCGGCCACACCCTCGGGCTCGAACACTGTGACAACAAACGGTGCGTGATGAACTTCTCGCCGACCGTCCGCGAAGTCGACGTCAAGGAAGAGAACCTCTGTGGCAGCTGCCAGCGGGACATTCTCTGACACGAGAGCCCCGACGCGGCCGCCGGTACCGCCACGCCGATGTCTGGCGGTTTTGTGACTACCAAACACATTTGGGTTGCCACCTTTATCCCTGCGCGCACTACCCCTGTGTATGAGTCAATCTCAGTCCAGCAGCACCGACGACCTGGCCGACCTGTTCGTCTCCGTGACCGGCGACGAGGAGGTCACCGAACGGCAGGACGAGGAAGGAGACGACCGCGAACTCCGCGACGAGAGCCGGATCGACGAGGCCGTCGCCGACGGGCTCGAAGACGCCATCGCCGGCGCAGAGCCGGACACCGGCGACCCCGGAGACACCGGCGGGTGACGGAAGCGTCCGTCGGCGAGTGCTTCTGATACTGTCGGCTATAACTTCGTGAGGACGCTCGACCATCCGCGGGAATCGAGACGTTCCGCAGTCATACGGATTGCTGTAGCCGTTTTCCAGATCGACCGCACGCTGTACCCCGGTCGATCCGGCAAAGAACTACAGCAATCCGTATCAGTAGCCGCCAATACGAACGATATCAGCGACCGAAAAACGCCGCTCAGGCGCCCGCGTCGGCGAGTGCCGACTCGATGTCGTCGGCCTGCGTGACCCCGACGAACCGCTCGACGACGCCGTCGTCGTTCTCGACGATGAGTGTCGGCAGCGAGCGGACCTGGTATTCGTTGGCCACGTCCTGTTGTTCGTCGACGTTTATTTTCTCGAACTCGACGTCCGGGTACTCCGCCTCGACCTCCTCGAGGATGGGATCCTGTGTCTTGCAGGGGCCACACCAGTCCGCGTAGAAGTCTTTCAACGTGACGGTCATGCGTGCGACGGACGTACTCCGGCAATCCGGATAAGCGTTTTCCACCTGGCGGACGCGGTGCACGACCGGACATCATCAATAATTTGTAACGCCCCACAATAATGTGATAGGCTTGATGAGTTTCCCTGATACCGTGGGAGACGGAGGGTGCGTGTGCAGCACGGCAATGCGTGCACTCTTCGGGGCAACCGCCGGTGTCTTCTTCGGCGAATCCGTTGGCGTCGAAGAAAACGTCGGCGTACAGTGTTGCCATCTCCGCGTCATCGAAGGTGACGCCGACGTGGTCGGGCGCTTCGAACCGGTATCACGACTCGTCCTCGCCGGCTGGAACGACCTCGACGACCCGGACGCCGAGAACGTACTCCTCGTAGACGCTCTCCGTTGCGTCGCCGATCGGCGGGTCGCGCGATTGAGCCATGTGGTCTCCCTGCGCGGGGGCGCATTTGAGTCTGTGTAATTGGTGTATATATGTCCAGCCAGACGTAGTGTAGCATCAATAAACGTACGCGATTGCCACCGAAAAAGAACGGAGAGAACACGGGTGGGATGCTGAACTCGTCCTCCGAGCCTCGCGGCCGAGCCCCTTGCAATGGGCCGGCTGGGGCCGTGCAAGATGGCGGGGACGTATCGAACAGTTAGTCACGAGCGGTACGCTCGGCGAGACATTTATCTATAGGTGGTGGCAAGGTAGTGTTATGCCAACACATAGCACGAGGGGCGAAACGCTTCTGGAACGACTGCGGAGGCGCTACGAGACCACCGACACGAGGTGTCCGGAGTGTGGATTCGTGGACACCGAGGGGAACTGGACAACCCAGATGGACGGTTTGCAGGTCGTGTATCATCACGTGTGCCCGAGTTGTGGCGCTGACCGGAAACACGTCTTCCAGCTCGAAAAATAGACCCGCTACGGCTTGCACGCTGTTGCTGTGGGTCGGTACTATCCGCCTGCCGCCCTGTCCGCCTGCCGAACTGACCGCCTGCTGATGACGTGACGAACGCGAAAAATAGGGTTCGAAGCACCACGCAGTACTCGTAACAGTGTTGCACGACCGGTCCCGAAAAGCTTACACCCGGTGACCGACCACTCCAGGGTATGAGTAGTTCCGACGGCTCTGGCCTGATGTCGAGTGCCGGTCTCGTCCGGTACTTCGACGCCGAGGACAGCAACGCCATCCGCTTCGACCCCAAGACCGTGATCGCGTTCGGCGCGCTCACGGGCGTGTTCATTCTCGTCCTGAACCTCGTCGCCTGACGACCGGGGAACCTTTGGGGAGGGGGCACCAGGCACAGTCGATGAGCGTCCGCGTTCGCGGCGTCTACGCGACGGCACTGACGGCACTCCTCGAGGACGTGGTCCAGGCGTCCCCGCCCATCCGCGAGCGGTTCGACGCGGACTTTCCCGTCGAACCGGCCGACGCCACCGTGGAGACGACCGGCGACCGCCAGGGGGTCTGCGTCGCCGGCGACGAAGAGTGCGTGGCGGCAGTGACCGACCGCCTGCGCGGGGCAGGCCGGGATACCCTCGCCTGGCCGGCCGCACTCCCCTGCGGTGCGGTTTACGCCGGCGAGATTACCGAGACGCTCGGGGGCGGCGCCGTCGTCGACGTCGGCGACGGCGAGGGGTATCTGCCCTACTCGAAGACCGCCCGCCACGTCGAGGAGGGTGACTGCCTGCGCGTCCAGGTCAGAGAGCCCAGTCCGCCCTGGACGTCCGGCCGGCCGGTGCTCGATACGACGCTGCGCGTCCACGGGGCGCTGGTCGGACTGGTCCGGGGCGGGACGGCGAGCGCCACGGGCCCGGAACTGGCCGATCTGGTGCCGACGGACCCGCCGGAGGGATGGGCGCCCGACTGGGGACGCGCGAGCGAGGACGCCAGCCTGGACGCGCTGGACGCGGCACTGGACCGCACCGGGGAGCGCGCCCGTGCCCTCGACGCGGCGTTCGAAGGCGCACCACCGCCCGCCGAGGGCGCGCCTCGTCGGTACTACGACGGGGACGCCACCCGGTGGGTGTGGTTCGGCCGCGAGTCGCGGTTCGCGCTGGACGAACACCGCCGCGGCGTCGTCGAGACGATGGCCGGCCACCACCGGGTCAAAGCCGCCACCGAGGGCGCGAGCGCCGCGGTGGACTTCGTCGAGGCGGTCTGCGAGGCGGCCAGCGAGTGGACCGGGCCCTGTGATTTCCCGTTCGATGCGGCGGCGCGACAGTTCGGCCCCCGCGAGGGCGAGACGGTGACCATCGCCCACGGCAAGCCCGACGGCCGGTGTCTCTCGCTGGGCCGTGCCGAGGTGACTGCGCGCGACCCGGACGGCTCCGTGACCGTCCGCCGGGATATCTCCGGGGGCGGCACCTACGACGCCCTGGGCGTCCAGCGCCGGGACGGCGACGAGGCAATCACCAAACTCGAAGAGGGACGGTGGTGGTACCCGACGGTCTACCGCGGCGCCGACGGGACCAAACGGGGGACCTACGTCAACGTCTGTACCCCCGTGGAGGTCTTCCCCGACGAGGTCAGGTACGTCGACCTCCACGTCGACGTGGTCCGGACACCCGACGGGACGGTCCGGCGCGTCGACGACGACGAACTCGACGCGGCGGTCGACGCCGGGAACGTCCCGGACGACCTCGCAGCGAAGGCCCGCGAGGTCGCGGGCGCGCTCGAAAACGCGCTCTGAAGGGTCCACGCGCTGGCTGCTCCGCGCTCTGGTGTCCCCGACCTGATAGCCCGGGCCGCCGGTAGGCCTATTACCCCTTGCATGGTATAATGTGGCATGGCACAGCACGAGAACGGCTCCGACGACACGGCCTCGGGCGAACCTGGCGACGATGCGGTGCCAGCGACGGGACTCAGCGACGCGGAGTGTGAGGCGTTGCACAGCGTCGAACTCGGGGTGGAGTGGCTCCACCGCGCGCACGGCGACCTGGTGGAGTTTCACCACAAGACCGGGCACGCGATGGACCACCTCGCGGAGGCGGAGTCGCAGTTGCGGGCCTGCGGACACACCGACCTCGCGGACGCGTTGCGCGACGAGTGTCTCCCGCGGGGGGTCATCGACGAGGACCGGTGGTCATACGACGTCCTCGAGAGCTACCAAGAGGGGTTTCTCGCGGACCTGACCGCGTTCGAGGAGCGCACCCGCGAGGCGGTGGCCGACGGCCGGCGCCACGTCACCGAACGGCGCCAGGAACGCGAGTGGAAGCGCCGCGCCACGAAGGAGTGACCCACAGCAGTCGGACCGCGCAACCCGGCCGCATATACCGCCCGGGGGTGAAGGAGGGGTATGCCGAACTATCCGACACACGCCCGCTGGGGACGCGTGGGGGCGGCAATGATGGGGCTGGCCATCGGGGGGGCGGTCTACACGCTCGTCGGTGCCGTCGTCCTCGCCGCCGTCGGCGCGTTCGGGGCCGCCGTAACCACGTTCGTCGGCTCGATCTACCCGGACGTCGACCACCACACCTCGGTTCCCCGGCGGAAAGTCGTCCACGGCTTTCGCGTCCTCGCCGTCCTCGCCGTCGGCGGTCTCGCCGCGGCCAACTGGGAAACCCTGCTCGCCGTCGGCGGGACCGCGGCCGACGCGGTCGGCGCGTCACTCCCGCCGGCGCTCGTCGCCGCGGCGCTGGTGGGGGTCGGTGCGATCGTCGTCGCCGGACTGGTGGACCCGCTGGTCGGACTCGTCACCGTGCAACACCGCGGCTGGACCCACAGCGTCCCGATCAACTTCGGTCTGGTCGCAGCACTGGTCGCCGGCGCCTGGGTCGGTACCGGGTCGCTCGACACTCCGGCGCGGTTCGTTGCCGTCGCCGTGACGGGTTCGTTCTATCTCGGGACGCTCATCCACCTCGGCCTCGACGGCGAGATACCGTAACCCGGTGCTTTTTGCGCGACCCGCCCCTTCGATCGGTTCATGAGCGACGCCGAGGACTTCCGCCCGGGCGAACTCGTCGGCACGTCGGTCCAGCGCCGCGAGGACCCGCACCTGCTCTCGGGCGAGGCGGAGTACACGGACGACATCCAGCACGGGGACGGTGTCCACCTGGCGCTGTGTCGTAGCCAGTACGGCCACGCGCGAATCGAGGACGTCGACCCGAGCGACGCGCTGGGGCTGGACGGAGTGGTGGCGGTGTACACGGCAGCGGACGTCGAGGCGTCGGACGCACCGGGGATACTCCGGGCCGACGACTCGGACCGGCCGGTGCCCGCACATCCACTGCTGGCCGGGGAGACGGCGACCTACCAGGGCCAGCCGGTCGCCGCGGTCGTCGCAGAGGATCGCTACACCGCGCGCGACGCCGCCGAGCGCGTCGACATCTCTTACGAGCGGTTGCCGGCCGTCGTCGACCCGGACGCGGCGCTGGAGACGGATGCGCCCGCGATTCACGACGGGGCGCCGGACAACGTCGCCTTCGAGTGGGACACCGGCGACGAGGACGCCGCCGAGGCGGCACTCGACGCGGCCGACAGGGTCGTCGAGGTAGAGGTGCCGATAAACCGCGTGATGCCGACAGCGATGGAGCCACGGGCTGCCGTGGCAACGGCCGACGGGTCGGACCTCTCGCTCGCACTGACCACGCAGAACCCCCACCAGATGCGCTCGGACGCCGCGGAGACGCTGGGCGTCCCCGAAGACCGGATCGACGTGCGCGCGCCGGACGTCGGCGGCGGGTTCGGCGGGAAACTCCAGCCGTACCCGGGCTATCTCCTGACGGCCTGGACGGCACTGCAACTGGAGCGGCCGGTGAAGTGGACGGCCACCAGGAGCGAAGACCTCCAGTCGATGATCCACTCCCGGGAACACGACGTCGCCGCGCAGGTGGGCGTCAGCGACGCCGGCGACATCGAGGGACTGCGCCTCGACACCGTCGCGCCCGTTGGCGGCTACCTCGTCGCCGGCGGGTCGACCGTCCCGAAGAACCTCGGCCTGATGGCCAACGGCCAGTACGCGATTCCGGGCGCGTACGTCCACACGACCGGCGTGTTCACGAACACGGCGCCGCTGTCGGCCTACCGCGGCGCTGGCCGGCCCGAGGCGACGTACGTCATCGAACGACTCGTTTACGAGGTTGCGGGGGAACTCGGCCTCGACCCGGTCGAATTTCGTCGGCGAA
Source organism: Haloarculaceae archaeon (assembly GCA_018609945.1). Classification (GTDB taxonomy): domain Archaea; phylum Halobacteriota; class Halobacteria; order Halobacteriales; family Haloarculaceae; genus SW-9-67-25. Next base: position 20,151 of record JAHENO010000029.1, read on the forward strand.
ACTACGTCGGGTCGTTCCCCTACGAGACCGGACTCGGGCGGACCTACGATTCGGGCGACTACGGGAAGACGCTCGACACCGCGCTCGGTCACGTCGACTACGAGGAGTTCCGCGAGCGCCAGGAACGGTTGCGCGAGGAGGGTCGCTATCTCGGGATCGGCGTCTCGGCCTACGTCGAGGCCTGCGGTGTCGGCCCCGGCATCGGGGAGGCCGGATCGGTCGAACTCACCCCCTCGGGGACGGTCGTCGTGAAAGCCGGGACCGCCGAAATCGGCACCGGCCACCGGACGGGCTACACCCAGATCGTCGCCGCCGAACTGGGCGTCCCGATCGAGAACGTCGAGGTGATCGAGGGCGACACCGCGACGATGGAGGAGGGAACCGGCACGTTCGGCAGCCGTGCGATGCCGGTCGCGGGGAGTGCCGTCCGCGAGAGCGCCGAGCGCGTCCGCGAGCAGGCCCGCGAGATCGCGGCCCACCACCTCGAAGCGTCTGTCGACGATGTCGCCGCCGGCGACGGCGAGTTCCACATCCGGGGCGCGCCCGACCGGTCGCTGACCCTCACCGAGGTTGCCGAACTGGCGGACGCTGGCGACGTGCCGGCAGGCGTCGACCCCGACCTAGCCGCCGAGTCCCAGTACGACCCGCCAAACTACACCTTCCCGTTCGGGACCCACGTCGCCCTCGTCGAGGTTGAGCCCGACACTGGCGAGATCGAGATCGACCGCTACGTCGCGGTCGACGACGTGGGCACACAAATCAACCCCACTATCGTCGAGGGCCAGATCCACGGCGGCATCGTCCAGGGCATCGGCCAGGCCCTCTACGAGGAGACGACCTACGACGACAACGGCACGCTCGTCAGCGGCTCCCTGCAGGATTACGCCCTGCCCCGGGCCGGACACGTTCCCGAACTGGAATGGGACTCGACGGTCACGGAGTGTCCGCACAACCCGCTCGGCGTGAAAGGCGTCGGCGAGGCGGGTGCCATCGCGGCGCCGCCGGCCATCGTCAACGCCGTCGCCGACGCGCTCGAACCCTTCGACATCGGGGGCCTGGAGATGCCCCTGACCCCCGAGCGAATCTGGCGGGCGGTGCAGGACTCGTAGAGAGCAGACGGCGTCGTCGCTCGCGCCCCCCGTCATACGGATTGCTGTAGTTCTTTGCCGGATCGATCGGGGTACAGCGTGCGGTCGACCTGGAAAACGGCTACAGCAATCCGTATCAGTTGTTCTGGATGGCGTCGATGACCATCGCAGCGGCGACGACCGCCTCCCGTGGGACGGTGCTGGCGTCGTCGATGGTGATCCGGTAGCGGTCGCGGATCGAGAGCTGACCGTCGATCCGCCCCACGTGTCGGCCCTGCGCGTCGGTGATCTCGTACTTGTGTGGGATGAGCGGGCCAACGTACGGGATCAGCGACCGGGCAAGCGTCACCAGCGCACCGCGGGAGTTGATCTCGGCGAACTGCTCGCCGGTCCGGGCGTCCCTGAGTCGCCAGGTGTCCCGGAAGACCGAAAAGTCGTTGTCGAGGACGACGATCTCCCGCCCCGTGTCGGGGTCGGTGATGGCGTAGTTGCCCGCGACATCGACGATGCCCCCCGCTCTGACCGTGAACGCGTCGTTGCCGTCTCCGTCGAGAAACGGGAACTCCTCTTTCAGTTTGAACAGTTTCTGCTTGCCCCGCAGAACAGTCCGTCCGTCGGCGTCCTCGGCCCGGTACTTGTTCCGGATGAGGCTCTGCTCGACGATGTAGGTATCCCCGGTCAGGTCGATTCCCGGGATGTCGATGTCGGGCGTCTCGTCCGTACGTTGGCCCGCCGTGGTCCCCTCGTGGGCGCCCCCAGTCGCTGCCGAGGCGGAGTCGTCGGTCCCCATGGGCTGGCCTGCAACGCCCGGTTCATAACCGTTGTCATGTCGGTGCGGAACCGACAGCGTTTCCCCGACTCCTTCCCTGGCGGGAGATAGATGAGCCGCGACTACATCGAGGTACGCGGGGCCGAGGAACACAACCTCAAGGACGTCGACGTCCGGGTGCCCCGCGAGGAACTGACGGTCGTGACGGGCCTGTCGGGGTCGGGCAAGTCCTCGCTCGCGTTCGAGACCATCTACGCCGAGGGGCAACGGCGCTACATCGAGTCCCTCTCGGCGTACGCCCGGAACTTCCTGGGGCAGATGGACAAACCGCAGGTCGAGAACGTCGAGGGCCTGTCACCGGCCATCTCCATCGACCAGAAGAACGCCGCCAACAACCCCCGCTCGACCGTCGGGACGGTCACCGAACTGCACGACTACCTGCGCCTCCTCTATGCCCGCGTCGGCACGCCCCACTGCCCGGAGTGTGGCCGCGAGGTGGGCGAACAGAGCGCCCAGCAGATGGTCCGGCGCCTGCTCGAAGTCCCCGATGGAACGCGCGCGAAGGTCTGTGCGCCGGTGGTCCGCGACCAGAAGGGCGCCTTCGAGGAACTGTTCGACGACCTCGTGAGCGAGGGCTACACCCGCGTCGAGGTCGACGGCCAGCCCCACGACCTCACCGTCGAACGGCCGGACCTGGACGAGAACTACGACCACACCGTCGACGTGGTGGTCGACCGCGTCCGGATAAGCGAGGACGCCCGCTCGCGGATCACCGACTCCGTCGAGACCGCACTCGAGGAGGCCGAGGGGCTCCTGAAGGTCATCTTCCCCGACGGTGACGTCGACGTCGGCGGCTCCCGCGCCCGCTCGACGGGCGACCTCTCGGACGACGAGGAGGAGAGCGACGGCGACGGCACCGACGACGACCGCCTCGTCGTGGAGTTCTCCGAGGAACTGGCCTGCACGCACTGTCACATCGACATCAGCGAGATCGAGACCCGCTCCTTCTCGTTCAACAGTCCCCACGGCGCCTGCCCGGAGTGTGAGGGCATCGGCGAGACCAAGGAAGTCGACGAGAGCCTGGTGGTCCAGGACCCCTCCAAGCCGCTCAAGCACGTCTTCGAACCCTGGAGTTACAACCGCACCTACTACTCGCGGCAACTGGACAACGTCGCCGAACACTTCGGCGTCTCGCTGGAGACGCCCTTCGAGGAACTCGATCCCGACATCCGGCGGCAGTTCGTCTGGGGCACCGACGAGCGGGTCCACTTCGAGTGGACGACCAAGAACGGCACCCGCGAGAAGACCGAACGCTTCGAGGGAGTCATCCCCAACCTGGAGCGCCGCCACGTCGAGACCGACAGCGACCGCGCCCGCGAGCACATCGAGGAGTACATGGCGGTCACGACGTGTCCGGCCTGCGAGGGCACCCGGCTGAAAGCCGAGTCCCGCGCGGTGCTGGTCGACGGCACCTCCATCACCGAAGTGAACCAGATGTCCATCGGGGACGCCCTCGAACACTTCGAGGGGATGGAGGCGGTCCTCGACGAGCGTGAGACGAAAATCGCCGAAGAGATCCTCAAAGAGATTCGCGCCCGCCTCGGATTCATGTGCGAGGTGGGGCTCGATTACCTGACCCTGGACCGGGAGGCCGCCACCCTCTCGGGCGGGGAGAGCCAGCGCATCCGCCTGGCGACACAGATCGG